>DAOVWW010000003.1 GCA_030636465.1 Gammaproteobacteria bacterium | reverse complement strand
GATCTGTAGATATTCCGAGGGTGGCAACGGCGAGATGTTTATTGTGACGAAATTCCCTGAGCAAGGTCATCTGGTGTTCAAGATCACCCTGCTCTACACTTGTAATTTGCTTATGTAGCTGTGATAAAAGGGTGTTTTTATCAAAATCAGCAAGGCTATAACCTATAAGCAATTCATCGAGTAGTATGGGATGTCGATTAAGCAAAACTGAAACATATGGGCTGGCACTGGTCAGGCGAATCAGGCGTTGACGTAATGCCTCGTTATCAAGCAATAAAGACAGGTAAACAGGCCGGCGGACAATTGCTGACAATAGTTCCAGACAACGAAGCATTGTAGCATCGCTGTTTATCCCATTACCGGAGGCTGATAGCCCGACTTCATAGAGCATAACGGGAAGCAAGCGATCAAGACGGTCTTTAGCAGTAGCGGTCAGGCTGTGATAAAGGGAGCCCGCCCGCAGCTCGCGTAAACGAGTATAAATAGCAGCAGGCTGTTGAAAATTTATTTCTACTAATAATTGAGATGCCGCTTCATCATCCAGTTCATTGTTCCATAGGTGTAGCAGTTCTTTTGACCGTTGATTCTGTTCAGGATCTGCCGTTGACATGAATAGATCCTGAAAAAGTTGGTGAACATTTTTTCTATGCAGCTGTAAATTTTTGTTAAATAAAGTCCAGTCAGAATAACCCATAGCATGAGCAAGCATGATTTGTAGCCGAGACTCTTCAGGTAGATTATGAGTCTGCTGATCGGCATACATTTGTATCCTGTTTTCACAACGTCGCAGGAATTCATAAGCCTGTATTAATGAATTCAAATTGTTTTCAGAGATAAGCTCAGATTTATAGAGCTGGTAAAGAGCTGTAAGTAAGTTTCTTTGCTGCAGATTTTTGTTTCGTCCACCACGAATCAACTGATGTGCCTGAGCAATAAATTCGACTTCACGTATCCCACCGGGACCCAGTTTAATATTTTTCTGGAGTTCCTTTTTTCGAATCAGTTCACGTTCGATCATTTCCTTCATATCACGAATTGCTTCGACAGCAGAAAAATCCAGATATTTCCGGTAAACAAAAGGCCGTAAAATTTCAAGTAATTGATCTCCTTCGACCTTGCTGCCTGCTACAACCCTGGCTTTTATATAGGCATAACGCTCCCAGTCTCTTCCGTGTAACTGATAGTAATTCTCCATTGCTGAAAATGACAAACACAGCGGACCACTGTTGCCATTTGGTCTAAGCCTTGTATCAACCCTATAGGCAAAGCCATCGGTCGACTGGGTAGTAAGTAATTTTATAAATAACCGGGCCTGGCGAATAAAAAATTCACTATTAGAGATGGGCCGTTTTGAATCTGTTTGTCCACTTTCGGCAAAACAAAAGATAAGATCCACGTCAGATGAAAAATTAAGTTCTCCACCACCAAGTTTACCCATGCCCAGAATTACCATTTTTTGGGGACTAGCAGATTCTTTACCTACAGGATGGCCTGATTTTTGACTAATTAATTCGTGTGTGAGGGTTAAGGTGGCAGAAAGTATTTCATCAGCAACACCAGAGAGACTGGTCATCGTTTCACTAAGAGATGCCCAGCCGGCAAGATCCCGAAAGGCAATCTGCAGCATTGACTGATTTCGTATGTATCTGAGCTGATGCATCAGTTCTGATACATTATAAGTATTGGTAAGAGAGTTTTTCAGCGTTAACGATAATTCTTCAGTATTCAATGGACTAAAGAGGACGCCATTATTAATGATTTCGTTTAGATATGCAGGATTCCGGCGTATCAGGCTGACAATGAAATGACTGCTGCAGAGTACATCAGGTAAAACACCTGCCCAGTTGTGTGTTTCTGTGCTTGAATCAGGTAGTTGATCGACGATTTCATTAAAAACTGTCGCCACTTCCTGCTGTAGTTCATCGGGTAGCTGAAGCAGCCGCCTATTGAAGTAATTAATTGATGCCTGGTTCATAGGGATGTTATCAAGTTATCTACCAGATTAGAGAGGTATAATACATAGATGCCCAGATAGTATAACTATTACGGTTGATCTGATTCAGGTCAACAATTATTTGGTTGTGTACCAGGAGAGTTTCCTTTGAAAAAAATATCTATTTATAGCAGGTTGAGTTTAATTCTATGCCTGCTTTTACCTGCACCAGTTATGGCAGAGGTTGCCGTGTTAGTTCATGGATATCATAGTGGCGCACAAGCGTGGGAATCCAGTGGAGTTTCTTCGATACTTGAGCAGAATGGTTGGCCCAGGGCAGGGCTGTATTCAGGGGTTGGTTCAAGGGTGCAGTATTTTGCCGCAGCTGGAAATGATAAACAAAACAAGACCTATGTTGTTGATTTGCCATCAGAAGCCCCTGTAATGCTGCAAGCAGATTTGCTCAGTATGGCGTTAAATGATATCCGCCAGCGAAACCCACTGGAGCCGATAACATTAATTGGTCATTCAGCAGGAGCTATCGTCGCAAGAACAGCCTTAGTTAAAGGTAACGTAAATGGTGTTATACGCCTGATATCAATTGCTGGACCCAATCTAGGAACGGAACGAACTATCCAGGCATTGAATGCCACGGATACGCCCTGGCCATTTAGCATGGTGGCAGATATTTTTGCTGGAGGTGATTACAAAACTGTAAAACGATCTCGCCATTTGCTTATCGACCTGTTGCCGGCAACCCCGGGCACCTACCTGGGCTGGTTAAATAACCAACCGCATCCAGAGATAGAATATATTGCCATTGTACGTGGTCAGAGTCTGACCATGTCCGGTGACTGGATGGTACCGGGCATAAGTCAGGATCTGAATAATGTTGTGGCAATAGCCGGGAGAGCAAAAGTCATTACAGTTCCATCAGGGCATGAATTATCACCCATAGACGGTGCTGGTCTGGTTAATATATTGAATTCTGAAAATTAGTGTCTACTAAGAATTACAGTCATGCCATAGAGTATAAGGAAAAGAAGATTTAGCTCACCGTAATTTTCTGCATTGAGTGATGTTGTACTGTGGATAATTTAAATTAACGACAAAGAGACGATTTATAGCAATCAAAAGTTTGCTTTTAAAGTCTATATGAGAAATCATCAAGGCCGATAATTTTATTATAAAATGGGATAATTCAAAACGAGGCAGATTGATAATGAGACAAAATAATTTGATAATGTTACTTGTTGTTGGCGGTTTGCTGGCTTCTTCTGGTTGTACTTCACAAAAGGGGTTGGAGGTTGATTATCCCGGATATGAACAAGTTGTATCTGAATTACAACCAACACTAAAATGGCAAGCCGTTTCTGGTTCAGATGTCACCTACGATATTTTTCTTCGTGTAAAAGATAAGGATAAAAGAGAAAAAGCAGATTATTATAAAGAAGGCCTGGCCGGTACAACTCACAAGATCGAGATAAAACTAAAGCCGAATACAATGTATCAATGGTCTGTAAGAAGTAACAGTAGCGGCGATGTTTCAGAATGGAGTAAACGTGAGGTAAAAGCCTTTGTGGGTGTGGCCTTCCATCAGCAAAGTAGGTACATGAGGTTTTTGACACCAGCTGCGGAATGAGTAGCTGTTTAAATCAGCGGTTATCAACAGTAATTTATAGATTGTCTGAAGGCAAAATTTTACAGACTTGTTAATATTCAACATATAATATCGCCGACCTGCTGTTAGTAGTAAAGGCCGCTAATATCTACAAAAATAAGATAATCCTTTATCAGGTTATTCTCCATTGTAAGTATATTGGCAAAGGGAACGCGTAGTATTGTTGAGTCATGCCGGGTATATGTGACATTGCCATGGCAGATGATGACTTCCTCCCGGTACCAGGTGTCAGTCAGTTCATGTTGAATTGATTTAATACTTGAAAAAAAACCGCCGACGGCTTCACCGACAGCAGTGTATCCTTCTGCTACCGGGGCATTTCCAAAACGAAACTTTACATCATTTGTAAGAAAGCCCAGAAAAGCTTTAGTATCCTTTTCATCAATGCTGTTGAATAATTGTTGTGTCATTAGTGTAGGTTTCAAAGTCATTAGATATGCCCTTATTGTTTGTTTGTGTCAGTTTTTTTCAGTATATTCGTAGGGTATCCATCCAGGCTGAATTGATTTTTATCCTGCCAGTATTGTTTTATCCCCTCCTTGCCTTTTTTATCTGCCCAGTCATTTAATTGCGACCGTTCATCAATATAATCGAAAAAAGGTACGGACATGCCACAGGATGTTTGAGCCAGTTCGATTTCCATATCAAAAATCTGACGGCAACCCGGTAAGGGATTAAATAAAGAATAAAGTTCATCCCAGTGTTTATTGGAAGGCGTAATTTCTTCTGCCTTACCATAGAGTCGAAGTATCATCGGGTCACCGGAAAATGAGCAAAACATCAGAGTCATTCTGTTTGCCTGCTGCAATTGTGCGGATGTTTCGTTGCCACTGCCGGTCACATTTAGCCAGACTACACGCTTATCATTAATTACACGCAATGAGTCCATACCTTTAGGTGAAATATTGACACTCCCCTGCCGGGCGGCGGTGGCAACAAAGAATATTTTTTGCACGGCAATAAATGAAGAAAGCTTATCGCTAATGCTGGGGTATTGTTTTGCCATGTCGATATTTTCCCTTCAGTTTGTTGTGCTATAAATATTTATCTAAGGTATTCGGGGGTATATTCATTAATTATCCCAGTTTCTAAATATGCTTTGGTGACTAATTCATAATAGTCACCTCCCCGCTCAAACCAGCGGTTAAAGGCATCATTCCATTCCTCAGGCATTTCATCTGGCATCCAGTAGCGATCGGGTATTGGTGTTGATGGCACAGGGTCAGAGTTGATTTCTATCTCTGCCGAAATGACACCCTCGCCACTATCTTGAGATAACTTAGCCAGGACCTTGCCTTTAGCATCGACTATCATTGATTCACCAAGGTAACTGGAATCATACGAAATGTCTGGCAGTTCAGGACTAAAGTAGCCGTTAAAGCTACCTGCATGTGAGCCATGTATGACAGGCACACCCAGCATCTTTGCTAATTGCGGCGGCGCATTTTGTAACATCTTTAAATTTGAGGCCCATCGAGGGCTATCAGGATTTGCATCATCAGGTAAGGTCCACCAGCAGGAGCTGCTGACTATCATGCGCACTTTGTTCAACAGCCTTCTGGCTGTTTGTGATCGGATAAGCTCCCAGCAAAGTACTGAACCCACAGGACCCAGGGGAGTATTAAGAACACCATCATCACTACCACCCTGGTAATAGCAGTTTTCCCAATAGGTAGGCAGATCCTTGTTGTGATGCACGTAGGTGCCATCAGGAAAGACCAGTACAAATGTATTGAAGACCTGTTTTTTCGATTCAGCAAGAAAAGAACCGCCGATGACAACCTGAGACTCATGAGCAAGTTTTATCAGTAACTGCAGTGGAGCACCTTCAAGTGGTTGAATAGCCTTTAGTATATCGTCATGAAAGGCCGCTGCAGAGGTAAACATCTCGGGTAGAATTATCCATTGCGTACCCTCAGCTATTGCCTGCTTAATAAGATGTTCAGCCTGTTTTAAGTTTGCTGAGACATCTCCCATTTTGGCTACCATCTGGATGGCGGCAACCTGCAGTCGTACTGTTTCCTCGTCGCTGAAAGTTTCCTGTTTCTGAGTACCCGTTTTTCCGTATGCAGGAGACCATCCTGCCAACAGGCCTGTTGCCAATAATTTATTGAACTTCCTACGGTTAAATCCTGAGGTCGACATATGGCCCTACTCAATCGTGTTTTTAGTTACACTTTAGAGGGATAGGATAAGTCCCTGACAGATTTATAACAAGTGAAGCCCGCGTGAACTGTCAGAAAGTAATAAGGGCATCGAAATAAGCAAAAAAAAGCCCTGCCAGAAGACAGGGCATCTCAAATCAGAAAGGAGGTGTAACTAGTGTTTCAGCAGGACAGCACTGGCATCTTCGTCGACCATGCCAGGTAGCTCATGCGCTATGCCTTTGTGGCAGTCGATACAGGTGAGTCCTTTATCAAAACCTCTAATATGGTTGTCGACAGCACGGCGTCTCAGTGATGGGTGGACCTCCACACCGGGTATCGCCAGTAGAGAGGCGCGCACATCATTGCTGCGTTCATCTCTCGACCGCACGACCATTCCGCAAATATTAAATCCTGACATCAGAGAGACCTCTCTATAGTTTCATGAATGGAAATTGCATTAGTTGGGCAGACGGCTATGCACTGGCCACAGCCGGTGCATGATCTGGTATTAATTTCAGGTAGAGTACGACCCAGTGTTAACAGGGTGAATTTGATGGCTCTTTCATCGCAGTGATCACCACAGCTACGGCAAACCACACCTCTGACGGAGAGGCAGGAATCAGAAATACGGATGATGTGATTCCATGCCTGCTCTATATCACTGCGCAGGCCCTGTAATGCGCCTGTTTTGCATATTTCAAGACATTCAGCACAAAAGGTGCATCCTGATTGCGAGAAGTTTAAGCATGGGTAGCCATCCGCATCATGAGTGATGATCTTTTCGTGGCAGGCATCCAGGCAATCATCGCACTGGTCACACCTTTCCAGAAACAGCGGTTCGTTAACCGACCAGGGTGGCCGGATGTTCTGTACTTTGTCGGTGATGTTGCCGCGCAAAAAATTTCTGCGCGAGTTTGATATTTTACTGGTAGCGGAATTCATTTGTTCTGTTCATCTTATCCTAGCCTGTAGACTAGACAAGATGAACAGAACATTCATTGATATTAATCAATTAATGTAGCAAATTATGAATTACTAATTTGTGTGGTAGTAATCGTATTTGCCGAGTATTTCTTTTGAGAACTTCCAGGCATCGTTATACGAAAGTTTGCTGTCTTCGGGAAAGATCAGGCGAATATAGAGATTTTTAGCATGCTGTTTTTTTAGTTTCGAAAGTCTACTGTGTAACTGAACACTGCTCACTGCAGTGGAGGCAGACTGGCCGGTGTCTTTTATCTTGTAGCTATGTTTGTCACCATTTTTTGCATAAAAGACTTCGACGACATATTTACCTTTTGAAGTTCTTGCCGGTTTGATCAACTTGTCATATTTAACCTGCAGATTGCTGTATTCACCACGTATACTGGCGAGTTCCTGGTCGGCACTTGCGGCCTGCAAGCTGACAGCCGCCAGTTTAGTTGCGGAGAGCTTCTGTGATTTTTTACTGCTGGCAAGTTCAGTTGTTAATAGCGATTGCTTTTGTATTAACTCTTCCAGTTGTGCTTCTATACGTGCCAGGATTTGAGTTTTGTCATCAAGTTTTGTATCCAGAGACTCTTTTTCAGTTTTTATAGAATCATGGGTTTGTTGCAGAGCGGAATAAAGCCCGCTTAATGATTGCAGCTCTTTTTGTGCCGTAGTTAGCTGGCCCTGCGTGGTTTTTTTCTGATCATTGGCAAGAATAATTAGCATACGCAAGCGTGCAAGTTCTTCTTCTGCATCAGATAGCTGGTGGGTGACTACACTCTTTTCCTGAGAAGTCGATTCAGCCAGTTCCATGGCTTTTTGCTTTTCCAGCAATGCTGACTTCATATTGTTGGTCACTTCCATGTTTTGTAACAGGACGACAACCATACCCATTAGAAAGACCATCACAATCACTGTCATAATATCGGTAAAGCTCGGCCAGAAGCCTTCGTCGGCGTTTTGCCGGCGGTTCAGTCTTAGATCAACAAAGCCACTCATGTCTGCATACCTCTACAGTTTTGGCAGGCGGAAACCGTCTCGTAGTAGTACTTCGAGACGATCCATATGGTGGTTAATGCTGCCATTGTTTTGATGAGAGATTTTAATGATATTTGTCAGTTGGCGGGCTGAGGAGGTGTTTTCCTCCTGAGTAATTTTCATTTCAGCTATCAGTTCCTGCAGCTGCAGTAAAATATTATCAGTATTTCTAAGTACATCCGCCTCTGTAGTGTTGCTTTGTGTATCGAGCAGGCTCTGGGTTATCTCTTCTATCTGGCTTAGGATATTTGTCTGTATGTCAGTCAATTTACTGTAGAAGAAATGAAAAAACACATAACAGAAGATCGCGGTCATGGTGGTAGAAAGTGCCGTGGACATGCCGTGTATGACTGTAGTCATACCCGTGATGCTGCCGCCATTGCCAGCATTAGAGATCATCTCGTTGGCACCTACCAGCGAAATAGACAGGGATATAATGGTTCCGAACACACCTGCCAGAATAAGGATGTTGTTAATGAAATGCGGGTAGCTGCTACGCAGGCTTTGTTGCGCGATGAGTGTTGCGGCAAGAGCATTCTGGTCAATATGGGTGCGCGCTTTTTTTAATTCTGCAATTCGCTGATATCTGCCGGCAATCAGACTGTTGCTGGAAATGCCTTCATCAAGCTCATCTATATCGCGTGTCAGGTTTTTGCGAAACTGTTTTAAGGCAGTCTCTTCCCGGGAATAAAAGCCGTAGCCCTGAATTATGCGTATCAGGCCGGTGAAAAATAGCAGCAGTATGAAACCGTTAATTATAGGTCCTGCCAGGGTTTCCTGATTTTCAATGTAAAATTCATGCAGGAAATTATAATTTAAGAATACCAGTGCCAGGACTAGTGCGATGCCAGTTAATAATTGAAGTAGTGCGACTTTGCACGTTTGCATGGTAAAGCTCTCCGGAAATGAACAGGCCGGTGAGGCCTGTTTTGTGTTCTATAAGGTGGCGTATTTTCTTCAGCGACTACTGATTAGCACACTCTGGTGCTACAGGTAGCATCTTTTATCGCGTCTATAACCTTGTTTTCTATTTCCAGGGCGATTGCTTCAGCTTTGCTGCCTTTGGCGACGATGGAAGGACGTACAAATAAAATTTTTGTGCTGCCGGCTTTTTCTGTCAATGTGATGTGCAAGGGGCATAGTGCCAGCATCTCCGGGTCGGCGTTGCCAACCTGGTTGGCATACCAGCCATTACAGAAAACCATGCTGCGAATTTGTGTCAGCTGATTGCGGTTATATTCACTACCCCAGCGTTCGCTAAACCTGGATGTGCTTTTACCAATATTGGGTTCAAAAACCACATAAAATTTAGCGTCTTCGAGTCCCTTGTAAATAGACTGATATATCTCATCAACAGGTTTATCGACTTTATGAACCCATACCGAATCATTGGCCGCCGCGCTGACAGAAAAGAAGGCTATTAGTAAAAGAAAGATTTTCATAATTATATACGTAGTTGGATTATCAAGATCGCCACACTGGGCTGGCATTGATGGAACCGTAATGAATCCGTGTGAGTTTAACATAAAGAACAGTATTAAGCGGCCAGCCCCCTGTGTCTCAACAGTGCATCGATTTCAGGCTCACGACCGCGGAAGGCAATAAATAATTCCAGCGGGTCAGCGCTGCCGCCCTTTTCAAGAATATTAGTCAGAAATGACTGGCCAGTTTTAGTATCAAATATTCCATTTTCTTCGAACAGGCTGAAGGCATCTGCAGAGAGAACCTCGGCCCAGCTATAACTGTAATAGCCCGAGGCATAGCCGCCAGCAAATATGTGAGAGAAGCTATTCTGAAAACGGTTGAATTCAGGTGGAAAAAACACTGAAACATCGGCGCGAACCTGATCTAGAGCTTTTTGTACATTTACTGAAACTGTGCCCTTGTGTATAGATAGATCAAAGGTAGCAAACTCAAGCTGACGCAGCAGGAACATGCCGGCCTGAAAATTCTTTGCGTCTTTCAGGCGTTTGATCAGCTCTTCAGGCAGAGACTCTCCTGTTTCAAAGTGACCGGAAATCATTCCCAGTACTTCATCCTGCCAGGCCCAGTTTTCCATCATCTGGCTGGGTAGCTCCACGGCATCCCAGGGCACACCATTGATGCCTGATACAGATGGGTAGGCGATTTGTGTAAGCATGTGGTGCAGGCCATGACCGAATTCATGAAACAGTGTTATGACTTCATCATGAGTAAGCAAGGAAGGGTTATTGTCTATCGGCGGACTGAAGTTTGTGACCAGCCAGGCGAGAGGGTTCTGGATCAGGTCAGGGGTTTCCTTGCGGCTAATGCCATCCCCCATCCATGCCCCGCCGCGTTTACCCTTACGCGCATACAGATCGAGAAAGAAGCGACCCCGGGCGGTGCCCTTATCATCGGTAATTTCAAAATACTGTACATCGGGGTGCCATGTATCAACATCAGTACGTTCCGAGATGGTCAGCCCATACAGGTTTCTGACGACATCAAATAGACCCTGCAATACCCGGTTCAATGGAAACCAGGGCCTGACATCCTCCTGCGATATGGCGTATTGCTGCTGCCGCAGTTTTTCACTGTAGAATGGCAGGTCCCAGGCCTTAAGCTCCGAAATTCCATCCTGTGTCGCGTAGGCAGACAATTCCAGGATTTCTCTTTCTGCGGAAGGCTTTGATGCTTTAGCAAGCTGTAAAAGAAAATCTGTAACAGTATCCGAGTTATCGGCCATACGTGTCTGCAGGGCGAGATCGACATAATCATCAAAGCCCAGCAGGGCGGCTTTTTCCCGTCGCAACGCCAGGATGCTATCGATGATGTCGGTATTATCCCAGCGTCCCGCATCGGGCCCCAGCTCACTGGCGCGAGTGACATAGGCTTTGTAGATTTGCTGGCGCAATATACGTTTGTCGGCAAACATGATGAATGGGATATAAGAAGGAGCTTGCAGGGTAAAGACCCAGCCTTCCAGTTCTTTTTGTATCGCCTGCTCTCTGGCAAGTGCTTTTGCATTGCCTGGCAGGCCGGACATATCATCTTCATCAACTATATGCAGCATCCAGTGATCTGTTGCATCAAGCAGGTTTTGCTCAAAGCTATTACTTAGTGTCGAAAGCTCAGATTGTATTGCTTTAAAGCGTTCTTTTTTGTTATCTGGTAGGGCGACACCAGATAAGCGGAAATCACGCAGGGAATTTTCGATTAGTTTCTGCTGTGCCTGGTTAAGGCTAGAAAATGCGGCGCTGTCATGTACATCCTGATATTTTTGAAAAATTTTTTCATTTTGCGCCAGGCTGGTTGCGTAGTCTGAGATGATGGGCAGGCAGGTGCGGTAGCTTTCCCTGAAGTCCTCATTATCCAGTACAGAATTAAGATGGGAAACGGTGTCCCACATTTTTGATAGACGCTCGTCCAGGTCTTCAAAGGGTTGTATAAAATTATCCCAGCTGGCTGCTTCTACTACCACCAGAGCGGTTATATCGTGTTCATTATCAGAAATTATGGTCTCTAGTGCAGGCTGTATATGCTCCGCCTTAATCAATGAGAAAAGAGGGATATCGTGTGGTGTCAATAAAGGGTTATTTGTGACCAAGGGTGAACTCCTGACTTTATAGAGGTGTTAAATTATCAGCTAAGCGTTGATAATACTGTGAATCGGAATCTGGAAAAACCTGTAATACATGTCATTGTGAGCAAAGCGTGGCAATCTCCTTGTATATATTCATTCATATAGAGATTGCTTCGTGCTTCGCAATGACGGAATTATGAATAGTCCACACTAAATGAAGAAAGAAGAATTAAGATGAAAGATATGTATGACTTAGTCGTCATTGGTGCCGGTAGCGGCGGTATTGCGACCGCCAGAAGGGCGGCGGTTTATGGTGCGCGTGTCGCCGTCATTGAGAGCGGGCGCCTTGGCGGCACCTGTGTCAATGTCGGCTGCGTGCCAAAGAAAGTGATGTGGAATGCCGCTTCCCTCGCCCATGGCATGGAGATGGCCGGTGATTACGGTTTTAAAATTACGCGACAGGGCTTTGACTGGCCGGCAATGAAGAAAAAGCGTGATGAATATATCGTTCGATTGAATGATATTTATAAGAGGAATCTCAACCTTGATGACATTGTCCTTATTCAGGGCCATGGGCGTTTTATCGATGCGCATAAAATTGAAATTGAAATTGAAACAAACGGCAAAAAACAGGTAATAGAAGCTAAGCATATACTTATTGCTACCGGCGGCCGTCCCATGGTGCCGGACATACCCGGGGCAGACCTTGGCATCACCAGTGATGGTTTTTTTGAAATTGAAAACCTGCCGGAGCGGGTTGTTGTTGTGGGTGCGGGTTATATTGCCGTGGAACTGGCCGGGGTGCTGAATAGCCTGGGTTCAGAAGTGACCATGATATTACGACGAGAGACCTTCCTGCGTAGTTTTGATGCCAGCCTGCGCGAAACCCTGATGGAAGAGGTGATGAACGCGGGGGTGAACATACTCTCCTGTACGCATATGAATAGTATTGAGAAACAGGAAGATGGACGGTTACATATAACCAGTACGCATAGCGAGGATATCCGTAACATCGATAGCCTGGTCTGGGCCATCGGACGTAATCCAAATACGGACGATATTGGTCTGGACAAGGTTGGCTTATCAGCGAATAAAGATGGATTTTTAGAAACAGATGAATATCAGAATACCGCTGCTGAGAGAGTTTATGCGGTCGGTGATATTACCGGTCGTGCGGCACTGACACCGGTAGCGATTGCTGCTGGCCGCCACTTGGCAGAACGATTGTTCAATGGCCAGTCAGAAGCAAAACTGGATTACGCCAACATTCCCAGCGTGGTCTTTAGCCATCCACCGATTGCGACAGTTGGTATGACCGAAGGTGAAGCCCGGGACCAATATGGCAGTGTAAAAGTTTACCAGTCCCGTTTCACTAATATGCTGCACTCCCTGTCTGAGCACAAACCAAAATCATCAATGAAACTGATTACTGCCGGGGCAAAAGAGAAAGTTGTGGGCATTCATGTTATCGGTGAAGGGGCAGATGAGATGATCCAGGGATTTGCCGTGGCAATGAAAATGGGTGCCTGCAAGTCGGATCTTGATGATACGGTTGCGGTGCACCCTACTGCTTCGGAAGAACTGGTGTTGTTGAAATAAAGTTCCAGGCTTTAAGTTCGAAGTTTTAAAAATTATGAATTGTAGCGCTATTTTTTCTGTATATATGTTTCCTGTATCTGCTCCAGACTGACATGGCGTACATCGTGTCCCTTAACCAGGTAGATGACATATTCACAAATATTCGCAGAATGATCACCGATGCGTTCCAGTGAACGTGCGCACCAATTCAGCCGTAATACATTTTTTATTTCTCGTGGGTCTTCCATCATGTGGGTGATCAGCAAGCGCGTCAGTGCTTCAAATTCCTGATCGATTTCAGGATCCAGGCCTGCGACTTTGACAGCGGCCTCTACGTCCATACGGGCAAAGGCATCCAGTGCACCATGCAGCATCTCGATCACATGCTCACCGAGGTGATGCAGCTCAGAATAGTAAGACTGGGTTTCCTGGTTATTGGCCAGCTTTAAAGCGAAGCGCCCAATTTTTTCCGCCTCGTCGCCTATGCGTTCAAGATCTGTGATGGTTTTAATCACCGTTATAATCATTCGCAGATCACTGGCAGCAGGCTGTCTGCGAGCGAGTATGTCGGTACATTCCGCATCAATCTCGACTTCCATACTATTCACCTGATAGTCAGAAGTGGCGACTTTTTCTGCCAGGCTGCTGTCGCCATTGATCAGTGCTTCAAGCGCATTTTTAGACTGTTTTTCTACCAGACCACCCATGGTCATCACTTTATTGCGCAGACTTTCCAGCTCTTCATTATATTTTCTGGAAATATGCTGATCGATTTGTAGGTTTTCCATTGTATTTATTCCTCAAGCTAGATGCATCAACCAATGCGACCGGTAATATAATTTTCAGTTAACTGATGCTTAGGTGTGGTAAATATTTCTTTTGTGTTACCGACTTCAATTACTTTACCAAGATGAAAGTAGGCCGTCCGCTGAGACACGCGAGCGGCTTGCTGCATGGAGTGGGTGACAATGACGATGGTGAACTTTTCTTTAAGTTCATCCATCAATTCTTCGATGCGAGCCGTGGCAATGGGATCAAGAGCCGAGCAAGGCTCGTCCATCAGGATGACTTCCGGGCTGACGGCTATTGCTCGAGCGATACAAAGGCGCTGCTGCTGCCCCCCTGACAGGCCGGTGCCGGGTTTATCGAGCTGATCTTTTACTTCATCAAACAGGCTGGCACGACGCAGACTTTTTTCTACAATGTCATCCAGCTCAGCTTTGTTATGTGCCAGGCCGTGGATACGGGGCCCATACGCCACGTTCTCATAGATTGACTTTGGAAAGGGGTTCGGTTTTTGAAAGACCATACCGACTCGTGCGCGTAACAACACAGTGTCCATTTCCTTATCGTAAATATCGTTACCATCAAGCTTGATATTGCCCTCAAAGCGGCAGTCAGGAATGATATCGTTCATACGATTCATGGTACGCAAAAAAGTAGATTTACCACAGCCTGACGGTCCGATCATGGCAGTAATTTCGTTACGACCGATATCCAGTGAAATATCTATTATCGCTTGTTTATCAGCATAGTAAACATTTACATCACGGGCGCATATTTTAGGGTTTTCGGTGTAGGGTTCACCGATGGTTTCGTATTCGCGAACTTTGACAGACTCACGAATATCACATTCACGTAAGTTGTCAACGCCGCCCTCGCTTAGTTTGCCAGTCATATTATTTTCACTTATCAGTTCAGCCTGCATGTCTTAGTACCATTGAATTTAACACCACTCTGTTACTTTAGTTCAAATCGTTTGCGGAGGAAAATAGCCAGCGCATTCATGATGATCAGAAACCCCATCAGCACCATGATGGCGGCTGACGTTTTTTCCAGAAAACCACGTTCCGGGCTATCGGCCCACAGATATATCTGTATAGGCAGCACGGTCGATGAATCTGTGACACTTCCTGGTGCATCCATGATGAAAGCGACCATGCCGATCATCAGTAAGGGGGCAGATTCACCTAAAGCCTGCGCCATGCCGATGATGGCGCCAGTTAAAACACCGGGCATAGCAACGGGCAGGACATGATGAAAGACTGTTTGGATTTTAGATGCACCTATCCCCAGTGCGGCTTCGCGTATAGAGGGTGAAACCGCTCCAATTGCGGTGCGCGATGTAATGATGATCGTAGGCAGGGTCATCAACGCCAGTACTATGCCGCCCACCAGTGGTGCAGAGCGAGGCAGTTCAAAGAAGTTGATGAATACCGCAAGACCCAGCAGGCCGAAAATGATGGAGGGTACCGCGGCCAGGTTATTGATATTTATTTCGATAATATCGGTGAGGCGGTTACGGGGTGCAAATTCCTGTAAATACACGGCGGCAAAGACGCCAATGGGAAATGCCAGCAGAAAGGTGACCATCAGGGTAAAGAAGGAACCGTACAGGGCTGCCTTGATGCCGGCAAGCTCGGGCTCTCGGGAGTCACCAGCAGTAAAGAACGTGGTGTTGAAACGTATGTCGGTTCGTCCTTCATCCTCCAGGCTGTCGAGCCAGCCCATCTGAATATCTTTCACGCGCCGATCAGCTTCAGGTGTTTCTTTACTTACCTGCCCTTTTATATAACTGCCGGATTCAGAATGTGCTCGCAGCCAGATATCCATCTTTTCCCCGATGGCTTCAGGGTGGGCGACAATGTAATCGCGCAAGTCATATTCTGCACCAATGCTGATAAGACGGTATAGCTGACGTTTATGTTTCCGGCCCTCGACTTCCGGGAACATGTCACGCAAGCTGCTTTTGATGACGGCGCTGTAGTCTGCATTCCATAATTCTTCTGCTGAGGGCTTATCTTCTATCCCCAGTATTTCAGGGTCAAAATTTATGGAAATCTGAATGAAGCTCTGGGTAAAAGCAGGTGTTCCCTTGCTGACGATATCAGTCAGCAGCAGGAACAAAAAAACAAAGCCGGTCATTACCGCCAGCCGTCCATACCACTGGAACCTTTTTTCGCGGGCATAGCGTTTCTTCAGCGAAGCCTCAATGACAGCGGTATTCTTGTAGGCATCATTTTTATTCATATTGTTCACGATATTTTCTGACGATATAAAGAGCAAAAATATTCAGCGTCAAGGTGACAAAGAATAGTGCCAGGCCGAGGGCAAAAGCGGCGAGGGTTTTGGGATTGTCGAATTCCTGGTCGCCAACCAGCAGGGTGACGATTTGTACGGTAACAGTGGTGACCGCTTCCAGGGGGTTAATCGTTAGTTTTGCCGACAGGCCTGCGGCCATGACGACGATCATGGTCTCGCCGATGGCACGTGATACGGCAAGCAGTATTCCGCCGACGATGCCCGGCAGGGCAGCAGGCAGCAGTACCTTACGTATGGTCTCGTTCATCGTGGCGCCGAGCCCGAGGGAGGCTTCACGCATGGAATCGGGTACGGCATTGATAATGTCATCAGACAGAGACATGACGAAGGGTATGATCATGATGCCCATCACCAGGCCAACAGCAAGGGCGCTTTCAGAGGACACACTGAGACCAAAGGATTCGCCAAGCTTATGTATGAAAGGTGCAACAGTCAGCGCTGCAAAAAATCCGTATACAACCGTGGGTACGCCAGCCAGTATTTCAAGTACCGGTTTGCTAATCGCACGGAAACGTTTTGTTGCATATTCTGACATGTAGATGGCAGACATCAGCCCAACGGGAACGGCAATAAACATCGCCACCGCAGTAATTAACAGGGTGCCGACAAATAACGGGACAAAGCCGAATGAGCCGGAGGCTGCAACCTGGTCATCCCGGATTGCCATCTGTGGG
>DAOVWW010000082.1 GCA_030636465.1 Gammaproteobacteria bacterium | reverse complement strand
TGACGAATTAATCAGAGCTTTCTTAGATTAGAGTCGCAATAAAGATATTTATGGTTAAGACGGCCATGTTATTTTTTTGAAGTTGTGGGGGAGCCGATCACTCCTGGCATCCATGCACATCGTCGGCTCGAATAGCCTTACTCAGGAATGTACCCAAGCTTTCGCGGCGAGCGCCGCTCCCACAGGTGATCGTCAGATCAAGGACGCAGTACTTTTCCCGTTAACACATCATAAATAGGGGTGGGTTTTTCCAGTTCACCCAGCGGCCCTTCAAGAATAAAATCGACTTCATCTGCAAAGTATCTTTCCACCCCGTTGGCTGACAGGGCTGGTGTGTGCCCATCGGGGTTGGCACTGGTCGAGACTATTGGGCCCCGGAACGATCGGCATAACAGGCTAGTCAGTGGGTGGTCACTTACTCGTACAGCAATACCAGAATGGTCTCCCCGTAGATAATGACTGACTGATTCAGCGGCAGGCACTACCCAGGTGGTTGGCCCAGGCCAGCTGGGTGTTGTCTTATCGATATTAAATTTGTTTCTATTGATATACGGATACAGCTGTTCCACCGATGCAGCAATCAGGATCAGTCCTTTTTGCCAGTGGCGATGTTTAATCTTAAGCAGAGATTTGATTGCACCGTTGTTGCGTGGGTCGCAGCCGATCCCATAACAGGATTCGGTGGGGTAGGCGATAATCCCTCCATCTCGCAGTGTTTGTGCTGCCTGCTTGATGATTGCCCTGTTCAGGATTGAGACTCTCGGCTGATGGCGCGATGGCCAATGTCCGTGCGGTAGTAAACGTTGTCCCAGTGCACCTGCTTAACGGCCTCATAAGCCCGGTGCTGTGCTTCGGTAACGCTATCACCCAGTGCTGTGACGCAGAGGACCCGTCCTCCGGCGGTGACAGGTAATTTATTTTTGATCGCTGTGCCGGCATGAAAGATATGCATATCAGCCGTATTGTCAGGCAAGGGCGCAATAAAATCGCCGCTTTTATAGCTGTCTGGATAACCGCCAGCCGCTAACACCACGCCCAGGGCCTTGCGTTCATCCCATTCTGCGGTGACCTGATCCAGTTTGCCATCAATGGCCATATCACATAACCAGGCAAGGTCGGATTTTAACCTCATCATAATAGGCTGAGTTTCCGGATCACCAAAACGACAATTGTATTCGAGCACATTGGGCGTGCCATCTGCAGCAATCATAATGCCTGCATAGAGGAAACCGGTATAAGGCCTGCCTAGCTTTTTCATGCCCTCAACGGTAGGCAGTATGACCTCATCCATAATGCGTTGATGCATTTCATCGGTAACTACCGGTGCGGGTGAATAAGCACCCATGCCACCAGTATTGGGCCCGGTATCACCGTTGTCGCGTGCCTTATGATCCTGTGAGGTGGCTAGAGGCAGGACATTATTGCCATCAACCATACAGATGAAACTGGCTTCTTCACCACGCAGGAATTCTTCAATAACAACACGGTTGCCGGCTTCGCCGAAGGCATTGCCGGCCAGCATATCGCGAACGGCAGATATGGCCTCATCTTCTGTTTCAGCCAGAATTACGCCCTTACCTGCGGCCAGCCCATCGGCCTTGACGACAATGGGAGCGCCTTGCTGGCGGATGTATTCGATGGCGGGCTCTACTTCAGTAAAAGAGCCATAGGCAGCAGTGGGTATATTGAAGCGGGCCAGAAAGTCTTTGGTGAAACGTTTAGAGCCTTCAAGCTCGGCCGCCTCAGCTCCGGGGCCGAAGCATCGCAGGCCGGCATCATAAAAGCGATCGACGATACCAGCAACCAGGGGCTGTTCGGGGCCAATTACAGTCAGGTCAATCTTTTTTGCTTTAGCAAACTCAACTAGCGCATCGATATCATCAGCAGCGATGGCAACATTTTCCAGTCCTGGTTCCGCATAAGTGCCAGCGTTACCGGGAGCAACATAAACGTTTGCAGCTACTGGCGTTTGGGATAATTTCCAGGCCAGCGCATGTTCGCGTCCACCTCCACCCACTACGAGTATATTCATAAAGACCTTATTCATGTCAGTTAACAAAGATTTGGCTATTTTACGTGAATAGCGATTTGCCGACAGTTATAATAGGTAAAAATATTAAAAAGATTTCAGCGTTAAAAAGTTGCTGAAGGTTTTGTGGGAGCTGCGCCTCGCGGCGAATGATTTTAGATAAAAAATAAAATAATTTATTTAGATTTGGAGAAACCGTAATGAATAAACCCGTCATAATCATTGGTATAGGTGAAATAGGTGGTGTCTTTGCGCGTGGTCTATTGCGTTCAGGCTATCCAGTCATACCGGTCAACCGCAACGATGATATCAATAAAATTGCAGAGCAAATGCCAGACCCTGAAGCGGTACTGCTGACCGTTGCAGAAAATGATTTACATTCAGCTCTGGAATCCATTCCTCAAGTCTGGCGTGACAGGATCTGCCTGGTACAGAATGAATTATTGCCACGCGACTGGGAAAAGCATGGCCTCAATACACCAACTGTCATATCTGTCTGGTTTGAAAAGAAGCCCGGCATGGATGCAAAACCCCTGGTCGCATCGCCCGTATATGGTCCCCATGCGGATCTGCTCTGCCAGGCACTGGATGCCCTGCTCATTCCGGTTGAAAAACTGGATAGCGCTGATCGTCTGCTGTTTGAGCTGGTTAGAAAGAACCTTTACATCCTGACCACCAACATTGCCGGACTGGTCGCCGGTGGCAATGTCTCGGAGCTGTGGCAGAATCACCGCACGCTGGCCATAGAAGTAGCAGAAGACGTGTTAGCGCTACAGGCATGGCTGACGGCAGAAACACTGGATAGTAAAGCATTGATTGCGGCTATGCTGGTAGCCTTTGAAGGTGACCCAGAACACGGCTGTACTGGCAGGTCGGCTCCTGCGCGGCTGCAAAGAGCCCTGCAAATTGCTGATGAAGCTGATCTGGATGTGCCGACCCTGCACAGGATTCAGGCAGAACAATAAAGGGTTTTTTACAGGGACACGCGCGGAAATAAAATCAATAAATGATCAAACTGCTGCATACATTTTTTTCCGCTACGCTTGATAGCCTGCGTGATCTCGCACCGGTTTTTCTCGTCATTGCATTTTTTCAAATACTAATTCTGCAACAACCGATTGATGGGTTCTTCAATCTATTAACAGGCGCTGTGCTAGTAGTACTCGGACTGACGTTCTTTGTTTTTGGTCTGGAAACAGGGCTATTCCCTATCGGTAATAATATGGCTCATGCCTTTGCTAAAAAGGGCAGTGTACTGGGCCTGTTGAGTTTTGCTTTTGCCCTGGGCCTGGGAACGACTATCGCAGAGCCGGCACTGATTGCGGTAGCAGAAGAAGCCTCTGAAATCGCGGCTGATGCCTGCATAATTGGCAGTACAGAAGAGGCGATGCAAAGCTATGCCCTGGGTTTACGCCTGTCGGTCGCCGTCTCGGTTGGTCTGGCCATCATGCTGGGTGTGATGCGCATCCTGCGTGGCTGGCCTATTCAGTATATTATTATGGGCGGTTACATGCTGGTGGTCGTGATTACCATGTTCGCGCCCGAGACGATCATTGGTATCGCTTATGATTCAGGCGGTGTGACGACGTCAACCATTACCGTGCCACTGGTCGCGGCCCTTGGTGTTGGCCTGGCATCATCAATTAAGGGCCGTAGCCCTATGCTCGATGGTTTTGGACTAATCGCCTTCGCCTCATTACTGCCAATTATTTTTGTTCTGCTGTATGGAATTGCTGGTGAAGCTGGTTGGTTATGGGATGAGCCAAGCTGTGGTGCTGAGCGGGTTAAGGTTGCGAGTATGCTGGCCGAAAAGAGCGCAGACCGGGGTTTGTTACAGGAGTTTGTGATAACCCTGGGTCAGACAGTACGCGATGTACTGCCAATTATATTGGTGATTCTGTTTTTCCAGATATTTGTTATCCGCGAACGGGTGAATCATCCACAGAGACTGGCAGCAGGATTTGCTTTTGTTCTGTTTGGCCTTGCCCTGTTCCTGCTGGGGCTTGAGCTGGCTTTATTTCCTATTGGGAAATTAATGGCAGCGCAGTTAACCAACCCCGAATTTTTGGCAGGCGGTAGCAGTCTGGTAGAGTCGTTGAACTGGGCCGATTATTACTGGGTGTATTTATTTGCCTTTATGATTGGTTTTAGCACAACGATTGCTGAACCAGCATTGCTGGCCGTGGCAATCAAGGCAGAAGAGATATCAGGCGGCACGATCAGCATTTGGGGGCTGCGCATAGCCGTAGCCCTGGGTGTCGCTGTGGGCATCAGCCTCGGTGCTTACCGTATCGTCACAGGGATACCGCTGGAATATTTTATTATATCCGGTTATGTCATTGTCGTTATACAGACGTGGTTTGCTCCACGCCTGATTGTCCCTCTGGCCTATGATTCAGGCGGAGTGACCACTTCAACAGTGACAGTACCGCTAGTCGCCGCACTGGGTCTGGGGCTTGCGGATACCATACCCGGCCGCAGTGTATTAATAGATGGTTTTGGTCTGATTGCCTTTGCCAGCCTGTTTCCGATCATAAGCGTTATGGCCTATGCCCAGATCTCAGAATTTCGCAGTAAAAGATAAACCGCAGGAGAGTAATTATGCATTTTAAATTAATCATTACCTTTGTCGAAGACAGCAAAACAGATGCCGTAATGGAGGCAGCGAGAGAAGCCGGTGCAACGGGTGCTACGGTGATCAATAATGCACGAGGAGAAGGCCTGAAAGAATGTAAAACATTTTTTGGCCTGTCGCTGGAAACGCAGCGGGATGTTTTGTTATTTCTGGTTGAGGAACATATGAGCAGAGATATAATTGAGAAGATTGCGGATGTTGCAGAATTTGACACCAACCCGGGGTCAGGGATAGCCATTCAGCTTGATGTTGAAGATGCAGTGGGTGTTACCAAGCAAATAGCGGAATTGAGTGAAGCTGTGGAGGAAAAGCTATGACAGAGCAGAGAAAAAGAGTCACAGTCAGAGACGTGATGAAGCAAAAATTCGATATAGTCGATGGCATGATGAGCGTGAAAGAAACATTAAACGCAATGAAGCATCATGATAATAAATCCTTGATTGTTGAGAAACGCGATGAAAATGATGAATATGGTATGGTGCTGATTTCGGATATCGCGCGAAAAGTCCTGGCTCTGGACAGGGCCCCTGCCAGGGTAAATATCTATGAAGTGATGACAAAACCCGTTCTTACCGTAGGCCCCGGAATGGATATTCGCTATGCAGCGCGTTTATTCGACCGTTTTGGTCTATCACGGGCACCGGTAGTGGAAAAGGGCAAGGTAATAGGCATCGTCAGCTTCACTGATATGGTGCTGAAGGGCCTGTGCACGCTTGAGGATCAGGTATAGTGTTAAGAAATATCCACATTCCTTAACTGCTCAGCTGCTTCTTCTGGGCTAATGGTGTTCACAAACAGGCCGGAACCCAGTTCAAACCCGTTCGGGATCGACGTGCGTGGTGTTATTTCCAGGTGCCAGTGGTAACTGGGGGTGTTTTCTTTAAAACTGCGATTGTGCGGGATGGAATGCAGGAAGTAGTTATATTGCACACCACCTAGCACTGCATCCAGTCTTGCCATGGTGTTTTTTAAGACGGTGGCAAAATCTTCCAGGTCTTCATCCGTTGCTGCGATGAAATCAGCATGGTGATCTAGCGGCAAAATGTGGATTTCCCATTCATAGCGACTGGCAAAGGGTTTGATGGCTATAAACTTATTGCCACGTTCAATCACATATTGGCCCACATCAATCTTACGTCGTACCTCACCAGACTCACGATCATATATCCTGGTTTCAAAGGTCAGCGCTTCATCGATCAATGAGCAAAATACGCAGTTATGATGTTTTTCATAGTAGTTATGCGAATGGTCAACTTCTGCCTGCACGTTATCTGGCACCACCGGCAGGGCAATCATTTGCGAATGTGTATGCGGAATACTGGCACCGGCGGCGGGGCCAAAGTTTTTGAATGCCAGAACATAACGTAAGCGGTCATCAGACTCATACAAAATCTGCATACGGTCACGATAGGTTCTGAACAACAGGGAAATATGACTGTTGCTCATTTCATGCAGGGCGATGCCATGGTTACTGTTGTCGATGATAACTTCATGACGGCCGTATCCATCTATCGTCTGCTGCAGTCCAAGATTGAGGTCTGGCTGTTCACGATCATCGCCGAGCACAGGATAAAGATTTTCGACTATCCTGATGTCCCAGTCTTTTTCATCCGGAATTGCTTCAATAGCAGGAGGGGTCTTGTCTTCATTTCCGCGGCAGAAGGGGCAGGTGCTTACATGCGCACGAGAATCTCTTGGTGCCAGCTCTTCCGCTTTTTTCGGGCGATTACCGCGAGCGGTTGCGACCAGCACAGATTCACTGGGGACGATAGGGTTAATACGTATTTCACGCAGATCTTGTGACATTAGTTTCTCCGATATAGTCATGCTTTTTCAAGTTAAAGTATATCCTGCTAATGTCCAGGGCACCCCTAATAATTCATGAATATTCATGAATTATTAGGGGTGCCGTCGAGTCTTTCTACATTAAAAATCAGCTGTCTTTAAACGTAAATCGTAAAACGTAATTCATCTGAATATGTTATCTTCCCAGTGCTCCAGCAAGGATAGATAAATGACGGTTTCAAAACT
>DAOVWW010000297.1 GCA_030636465.1 Gammaproteobacteria bacterium | reverse complement strand
TAATTGCCGCAGCCCTGAATATTCGACATGGTGATATGCTTTACGGTCGCTACTGGGGATGCAAGGAAGAATTCCACAGCCTGCACTTTGAAACTTGTTATTACCAGGCTATTGAATACTGTATCGAAAATGGTCTTTCGTATTTTGAGGGTGGCGCCCAGGGTGAACATAAACTCAGCCGGGGTTTCCTGCCTGTATTCACCTGCTCTGCCCACTGGATGGCGGATCAGCGACTGAATTCAGCAATTAGTGATTTCCTTGATCGTGAAAAAGCACAAGTCGCGCATTATCAACAATTATTAAACCAGCGCAGTCCATTCAAGGAAAAGCGCCAGGAATAGAGAATCACGTTATACTGAAACACTATGCAACTGATCACAGATGACACACCTGAAACACAGTTTCCATCAGCTGATAGTGCTACTGAGGAAGGACTGGTAGCTGTCGGTGGAGAAATCTCGGTCAAGCGTGTATTAAGTGCATACCGACAGGGTATATTCCCCTGGTACAGCGAAGATCAGCCTGTGCTCTGGTGGTCACCAGAACCTCGTGCAATACTCTTCCCGGATAGCATTAAAATCTCCCGCAGTTTTAAAAAAACGCTGCGCAAAAAAGCTTTTCATGTAAGTGCTGACCAGGCATTTACAGACGTCATCAGAGCCTGTGCAGGCCCGCGTATACAGTCTCCGGGAGGCGGCACATGGATTACTGATGACATGATGAATACCTATACCCGATTGCACCAGCTAGGCTATGCCCATTCGATTGAAGTCTGGCGTGATGAACAGCTAGTTGGCGGCCTGTATGGGCTGGCACTGGGCTCGGCTTTTTTTGGTGAATCCATGTACAGCCATGCTGTAGATGCTTCAAAGATTGCACTGGTAGCACTGGCTGAATTCGCCAGCAATAATAATATTGATTTTATCGACTGCCAGCTGCCGACAGAACATTTAAGCAACATGGGTGCAATCAATATCAGCCGTAAGAAATACTTGCTGCTGCTGGAAAAAGCCTTGTGCCAGGACGACAGGACTGAACACTGGTCTTTGGAAAAACAGCATGTCAGTATCTGATCTCAGTTTTTTCCTTTCTACCTCGCATGAATGCAGTTATCTGGCAGACCACGAAGCCGCCTCATTGGTCGCAGATCCAACTATCCGTCTGGAAACAGGAAATTATTCGGATTTAATTCAGCTAGGCTTCAGACGCAGCGGTGGGATGGCCTATCGACCACACTGCGGAGCATGCAAGGCATGCATCGCCATTAGAGTACCCGCAGCGGGCTTTCATTTTTCTCGTGGACAGCGGCGGATCTGGAAAAAAAATGATGACCTTGAGTTTGCAAGCCTGCCGTTAGAATTTCACGAGGAACATTACCAGCTCTACCAGCGCTACCAGTCCAGCCGGCACAAAGGTGGCAGTATGGATGTTGATGATCGAGAAAAATACACCAGTTTTTTTACAGCGGCTGGACTGGACTCACGCCTGGTGGAATTTCGCCACGCGGGTAAGCTGCTCTGTGTCGCCGTTATTGACTGGTTACCAGCCGGGCTGTCCTCGATGTATACGTTTTTTGATCCGGAGCATGAAAATCGCGGCCTCGGCGTCTACGCTATCCTGTGGCAGATAGTAAAAGCGCAGGAGCTGGGCTTATCTCACGTTTATTTAGGTTACTGGATAAAGGATTGCGAAAAAATGTCGTACAAGATCCGCTATCGGCCCTATGAACTGTTTGTAAATCAGCAATGGCACCAGTTCGTAGACTAGTAATTAAGTATAGTAACGGGTTATTCTGTCGTCTTGAAACTTGAAACCAAAAACCGTGTTCTTTAATAAAAAAGCAACTAATATCAACAATCCTGCCCTTTTATAGGCTTATAATGCCTTAAATCTCAATATCAGGGGTAACAAACCTTTACCCCCGCCCCTTGTTGGTGCATCATACGCGCCCAATATTTAAATACGAGACTAGACGGTTTTGGCTAAAGAAGAATCCATTGAAATGGAAGGCACCATCATTGATACCCTTCCAAATACCACTTTCAAGGTAGAGCTTGAAAATGGACACGTTGTAACTGCACATATTTCTGGAAAAATGCGTAAACATTACATCCGCATCCTAACTGGCGATAAAGTAACTGTACAACTGACCCCTTACGATTTAACCAAGGGTCGTATTACCTACCGCGCTCGTTGATGCATTGATCAGGCTCATCTGCCTGATTCCCAGTTCTACCCCTAATACCCCATTATTTCGGTCTCAAACTGCCTGTCGGCTACTTGAATCTACTCTGCCCAGTAGCTTATTTTTTACTGCAAGGATGCTCTTGCTCTGGAAAAATATTGCATTCTGGGATAGAGTATCGAGTTCTGTGAACTGCATAGTGACGCCTAAATTCTGACCTGCTACGAACATTGCAGTCAGCATGCAACACCTTGCTAAACTAATTTACAACAACATCAGTAACAGGGAACTACCATGTCAAAAAATCATCCAGTCGTTGCTATTACCGGCTCTTCAGGCGCTGGTACGACAACAGTCAAAGATGCCTGTGAGCACATTTTTTTCCGCCAGAAAATAAAACCACTGGTCGTCGAAGGTGATAGTTTTCATAGCCTCGACCGTGCCGCATTCAAAGAAGCTGTAGCCAAACATGATGCAGCAGGAAATAATTTCTTCAGCCATTTCGGTCCCGAAGCGAATCATTTCGACAAAATTGCAGAAACCTTCCAGGCTTATGGTGATACAGGTGCCTGTAAGCGCCGTTATTACATCCATAGTGATGAAGAAGCCCTGTTCCACAATGAAAGACTGGGTGGAACTACCTATACGGCTGGAGAATTCACCCCCTGGGAAGACATATCAGAAACTTCTGACCTGCTATTTTATGAAGGCCTGCACGGTGGTGCCAAAGACGGCGATACAGACGTCTCAGAATTTGTCGATCTGTTAATCGGTGTGGTTCCAGTTGTAAGCCTGGAATGGAGTCATAAAATTTTCCAGGGTGGTTCCGAGCGTGTGTACCCTGAGGCAGGTATGATTGATACCAACCT
>DAOVWW010000007.1 GCA_030636465.1 Gammaproteobacteria bacterium | reverse complement strand
AGACAGCTGAAGCATCTATGTCATACAGGGCGACAGGCCGAAGGCCTACTTGCCCATAAGAAACTTTATACGTTTCACATAATGGCGCGTTTGTGAGGGCACATGTTTTTTTATGGTTCCCCAGCTATCAAAATTATCAAAACTGCCAGGCTGATTTTTTACCTTCTTAAGCACACTGGAAATTCTTCCATGACCAGCGTTATAACTTGCAAACGTCATATACAGGTCATTTTCTTTCGATGAATATTTTAGCTTTTTTTCCCATCGCTTGTAGAGTATGCGGTCATAGAATATGCCCGCTGCAATATTCCAACGAGGATCAGACAATGTCCCGGCAGATAAATACGGGCTTTTCTTATGTATATCGGCATAGGTACTGGGCAAGATTTGCATCACACCCACAGCCCCTACGCTGCTACGCGCTCCAACTTTTAGACCTGATTCAGCAATTCCCTGAGATTTAAACCAGTGCCAGTCGAAGTTCGGGCCGAAGTAACGTTTGGTATATTTTCGAAAATGATGATCGTACTTGTCTGTCCAGGCTTTCGATTTTAAATCATGGCGTGGTTTAGTGCTTGCTGCATAGGCTAAGCCAGGTAATAAAATAGCAACTACTAGCAGAACTGGCGTATTACGCCGCCCTTGCATCAGTTTAGACCGAGCCCGACCACTAGCCCAAGTGCAATTCCGATACCTATGAACATCCCCATAATCATCAGACCGACTGCTATGTTGCCATTTTTCAGCTCAGTACCAATACCGAACTTAACTGTGTGACTGAATATTTTACAGCCCAGCCACATAAAGCCCAGCGTAATAAAGCCACCAATAATGACATATACAAAATTAAGTATGAGTGGATCCATCAACATAAGCCTCTAATAAATTATGGATGTGTAACATTACACCATGACCTATAAGAAAGCATAGTCGGAGAAGGTGAAAATATAAAGGCTAACGATCAAAGTTGAGCAAACAATTTAACAGTAAAACCTGACACAAAATACATTGATATCACGCTAGTTGATCATCAGCCACATGATAACGCGGGTCTTCAATCAGATTCACTTCCACCAGGTCACCACCTTTTCTAAGCAGTTTGGTGCACTCAGGGCTGAGGTGCCGTAAATGGAGTCTTTTCTCAACGTTGAGGTAGCGTTCTGCAAGCGTATCGATTGCCTCAATAGCAGAGTGATCGTATACACGCGAGTTCTGGAATTCCACGACTACATCGTCCGGGTCATTCTTCGGATCAAACAAATCCTGGAAGTTTTTTACCGAGGCAAAAAATAATGGCCCTTCAAGCTCATATACTTTGCCACCCATCTCATTCGTGTAGCTTTTAACGTTGATGTGTTTTGCATGCTGCCAGGCAAATACCAATGCTGAGACAATTACACCAACCACTACTGCGATAGCTAAATCTGTTGCAACGGTGACGGCAGATACCAGCACCAGGATG
Organism: Gammaproteobacteria bacterium; assembly: GCA_030636465.1. GTDB lineage: Bacteria > Pseudomonadota > Gammaproteobacteria > BMS3Bbin11 > BMS3Bbin11 > BMS3Bbin11. Next base: position 11,880 of record DAOVWW010000007.1, on the reverse strand, counting down.
AAAGCATCAGTAAGCGGGATCTTACCCATAAGACGAAAGCTGGACCATTCGAAGGTACCAATCACTACCATGAACATAACACCGGTCAGCGCAGCCAACGGAATCATTTCAATCAGGTCAGATGCAAAGAGGATAAAGATGAGTAAAAATAATGCAGCTGAAATACCCGACAAGCGACCGCGTCCACCGGAATTCACATTAATCATGCTCTGCCCAATCATGGCACAGCCACCCATACCGCCAAACATGCCCGTTACGGTATTCGCTACGCCCTGGCCTACACATTCCTTGTTGCCACGCCCACGTGTATCGGTAATTTCATCAATCAGGCTTAATGTCAGCAATGATTCGATCAAACCAATAGCCGCCAGAATAATGGCATAAGGCAGAATGATCCACAGCGTTTCCAGGTTAAAGGGAACCATGGGAATATGAAACTCAGGCAGTCCCCCTGCGATGGATGCCAGGTCGCCAACGGTGCGGCTATCCATGCCAAGAAAAATAACGGCCAGGCTCACGACTAAAATTGCAGCCAGTGCTGAGGGGATAGCTTTAGTAAGCTTAGGTAGAAAACGTATAATTGCCATAGTTAGAGCAACCAGTCCCAGCATAATCCACATCTGTTCACCCTGCAGCCATTGCAATTCACCACTACTGTCTTTGGTCTTAAAAGTACTGAGCTGAGCCAGGAAGATAACTATGGCCAGACCATTTACAAAGCCCAGCATCACCGGATGCGGTACCATGCGTATAAATTTGCCAAGACGCAATACACCAACAATGATCTGGAACACACCCATTAAGACTACTGTCGCGAACAGGTATTCCACTCCGTGCAGAGCCACCAGGCTAACCATAACCACAGCAAGCGCGCCTGTGGCACCGGATATCATACCGGGGCGCCCACCTATTACCGCCGTGATCAGACCAACCATAAAGGCTGCATAGAGGCCGACCAGGGGGTCAACTCCCGCAACAAAAGCGAAAGCAACCGCTTCAGGTACCAGCGCTAACGCTACTGTTAGTCCAGAGAGGATGTCGTTTTTGGGGCAACCGCGTTCGGTGCACTCGAAATTGAACTGCATTTAGTACCTCGGATACTCGTATATTCGTATATTCGTACAGGATTCGAAAACCGGCGATATTAACATATTAGAGAGTACTAAATTTCTATATATCAGAGTCCAAAAGAATTATTTTTGTTTTGGCTGTTGTTTTATCTATTTCAAACTGAGCTTCACAGTATTCAGTTTGCTCGTCTAGTGGAGTGGGATCATCGGCGCAACAACTACCGGCTATCACCCCCGCATAGAAAATACCCGCTTTTATGAGTATGTAGTCTGGTGATTCTGACGTGTTCAGTATCACTATGCTGAAACCACTTTCAGATACGTAGCTACTCTGCATTAGCCCCTGCTGCAGAGGCAGTTGCGCATTCTCCAGCTTCTCGACTTCATTTTTAAATCGGTCTCCGAAAGCAGGTGTCAGCCATGCTTTTAAGGATTCAGGCAGCATAATCATAGGCTATCGTCATCTTTTGCTGCCACCTGAAGTTTCTGCGCTGATAGCGCCAGCCGGAAAGCAGGCCAGTCGAACCCAGGGCCAGGGTCTGTTTTTCTTCCCGGTGCAATGTCCTCATGACCGTATATGTGCTGCTCTGTAAGAGCTGGGACCGCTGCTATCAGTATTTGAGTCAGCTCTATCAATGTCTGGTACTGTGCCGTCTCAAAGGTATCCTCATCACAGCCCTCCAGTTCAATCCCGATAGAGAAGTCATTGACCGCCTCACGCTCCATACAAATAGACTTCCCCGCATGCCAGGCACGTTTCTGTATCGGTACAAATTGAACCAGTTCACCACTGCGATGAATGAAGAAATGTGATGAAACCTTTAGGTCTGCGATTTCAGCGAAATAAGGATGCTCATCTTGATCCAGCTGATTACAGAAAAATTGTTCCACATAAGCGCCGCCATATAGACCGGGTGGCAGACTGATAGCATGAACAATCAATGCCTCTATCTGCATACCCTCAGGTCGATCATCAAAATTAGGGGACGGCACCGCCCTTGCGGTCAGAACCAGCCCCTTTTCAGGATCAATTTCTGGTGTAGAGAGAAGTTTTATCGTTGGTTTTGCAGACATCATCAATATTCATGGTTCCTCAGCATTCAAATGATAGATGAAATCGCCTACAATGCGAACCCGCAATACGCATCATTGCCCCGGTAGCTCAGCTGGATAGAGCAGCCGCCTCCTAAGCGGCAGGTCGGACGTTCGAATCGTCTCCGGGGCACCATATAATCAATAGCTTACGTGACAATTGTACTCACCCAATTTCAGAACGTGACCAAAAGGTGACATAAAATCAATCTGTTTGAATCATTATCGGCTTCATTCTGTAGTGTAAGCTCATGATTTATTTTACTTCATACAGTTATTTTCTATAAAACCCTGTTCCAATAAAGAATAAAAAAACCGGCTGGTTATTCTGCCGGTTTTTTAACAACAACTGCTTGCCTTTTTAACTACTCAACTACCAAAACCTAAAGTCAGATAAGCCACCGGCCCCTGAAATTCCCATTCGAGATCAAGTCCATTACCTCTGCCGACATTATTAAGTGTGGCGTCGGCGCTATTGTACATATACGCCAGTCCGAGGCCAAAGTTCTGCCAGGGACGGAATTCAATTGCTGCATTTGCTTCGATAACACTGCCTTTGAAGTCATCGCCAAGATCCAGCCCGACACCACCAAAGCGCCCGGCAATAGACCATTTCGGGGATAGCGCTTGATTAAAATATAGACCAATAGTCGGCAGAAGATAGCTGTTATCAAAGGCTGTAAATGAAATATTGCCAGCGCCTGGAACTGTAGCCCCCAGTTCTGATTTTTTAATGATACGGCGACCACCGAGATCTACACCAAATTCACTCGTATCACTGCGTATAAAGGAGTAACCGACAGCTGCACTAAGATAACTGGTGTCAAAAGATGCTCCGGCGGTAGCGCCGCCCGTGCCAGGAACATCAGATTCGTCACGTTCGACTGACCAGAATCCAAAATTAATTCGAAGCTTGTTGGTGACACGCCACAAAGCCTGAATATTACCAGTAGAGACATTGTCATCAAGAACATCTTCAAAATTGAATTTCTCACCATCAATGGTTACGCTGGTATCTATATTGGCATTGAATCCGCCCGCACGAATTGAGAACTGATCATGCAGCGTCGGGTTTGTTGATGCCGCCTGCGCTGATGCAGAAAGCAGTACAAGACTTACTGCAGTAGCAATTGCAGATCTTTTTAACATTTTTATATCCTCTTGAAAATTAATTTTAATACCTTAATTTTATTATATAATTCCATATTTTAAGCATGTAATTATACAGAAATAAGCCAGCATAAGCAGGCTTCTTCATTCCCTGGATAGAGAGACATTTAAGGGCACCTTAAGTTCAGCAGCCCCCTTAACTCCAGTTTCCCATTGAAGAATCATAAGGAAGGTCATGCTTAAGGGGACCTTTTGCACGGCACCTTTTGACTTCTGGTGGTACTTATTTCATCGGTGTCGCTTTCTTAACAAGAAATGCCTCAACAGCCGCTTTGGTTTCAGGACGTAAATTTTCAATACCCTCATATGGACGACCAAAGCCAGCTTTTGCATCAGGGTACTTGGCTTTTCTTTGCTTGTGGCGTTCTATTACGCGCACCATTTCACTGCCACCCCATGCACCAACTTCGGTGGATACCGGCCACTCTTCCCGGGTATCACGGTACAGATCATAAAAGTTAGCAATGATGGCATTTTCACCTGCACCCGGTACTTCTAGTTTGAATCGCTCTTTCACAACTGCCTTCAAGGCATTACCAGAATAGATGAAGACGGTATCGCGACGACCATGTGTCTCACCTTCAAGCATCAAAGCGGTTTGATCTACGCCATCGATGATACGATCAGTAGGAATCTTGTCTGTTGCATTGCCTATTTTTGAGAGGCTGGTAAACAGGTCGGCTACATGTACGATATCACCAACGATTGAATCAGCTTCAATCATACCTGGCCAACGTGCAAAGGCGTCAACACGTACGCCACCTTCTGTCGTGTAACCTTTGCCACCTCGAAATATCATCGGCGTAAAACCACTGCCGGGTGAATATTTAGTGAAGTGACCGTTATCACCCATCAAAACAACAATGGTATTCTTATCCAGACCCAGCTTGGTCATCTCATCCATGATGTCACCGACCCAGCCATCCATCTGTTTCATTTTCTCAACATAAGTACCACCATTAGGCGTGGTGAATGCTGCTTGCGTTGTTCGTGGGCCGGTAACCGGTATCAGTGGCCAGTAATTCAAAAAGAATGGCTTATCTTTTTTAGCGAGAATGCGTAATTGCTCAAGCGCCTGTTGCTGGAAACGCTCATTCATCGCATCATATTTTTTCTGATTCCAGCGCTCACCCGTTTTCATATGAACTTCACGCACTTTCTCACCACGCTTGCCTTCAACTACCGTAGCCATGTGTGATGGGTCAGGGCGGAACCAGTTGTCCTTGGTAAAGCGGTCATCGTAATTATTTTTGCCAATACCAATGGAAACTTCTTCATCGGCAGCATCATCATTATAAATACTTAGTTGACCTTGCTGATGAATAGGGAAGGAGGCATAGTCAAAACCCTGGTGGTTCGGCCATGATTCCATGATGTCACCCATGTGCCATTTACCAATGTGCACGGTGTTATAACCAGAAGCAGAAAGTGTCTCAGCCAGCGTTACTTCATCCTTATTCAAACCGAAACCTGCGATATCAACGGCAGTATCACCCATACCATTACGATGAGGTTGGCGTCCAGTCATAAAAGCAACACGGGTTGGCGTACATGAAGGTTCGGTATACATACTGGAAAAACGCATGCTTTGATCGGCCAGTTTATTGATATTGGGTGTTTTATATCCACGAATGGCATTCAACTCAGGGATGCCCATATCACCAAAGCCCACATCATCAATCAGGATATAAAGAATATTGGGTGACTTGCCACCATTGGACTTGCGAAATGCGGCGAGTTTCTGCTCAACAGTCTTATCGTCCTGCGTCCATTGCTTGCCATGTTGCGCCTCGAGCACATAGTAATCGGCATCATGGACGATCTTGTTGTTATTGGCAGATGGTGCTGAAACAGATGCTGCGTTTACCGGTGCCTCAGGCTGGCTCTTATCAACTGATTTGTCTGCGGCATCGCAGGCAGTCGTTAAGAGAATACTGCTAAGTAGAAGTCCAAATTTCCTCATTCTGTGTGTCTCCTTTTTGTATCAGGTCGCTTTTAAATCTATTGTGATGTATGACTCTCAGGGTATGGATAAAAATTTAAATCACTTTTCCCTCGGAAACCTAACATTTGTTATCACATGACAATGGAACGAATATAAAGTTAAATGTCGTAATACATAAATTATCTTATGAAATCAGTCATGATAGACATCAAAAACACGCATGGATAACAGTAAAGAAGCAATATCCTGGCACCGCTTCGTTGACCGGCGCTTTGAAGACTTTGATGAGTTTTCTGAACAAATTCATGGCTGGGACCTCGACTTCAAACAATTACAGTCAGGAAAATCACCGGCTGAATTATTGCAATTTGGTCGCCCTGATTTCCATGCCACACGCTTTCACATGGAGCAGGCCTATCATCAGCGTGGCGGCACCACACCTAATGCTGTAACAATAGGGCTTATTGAAGAGGGCGTAGAGGCAGCAACAACACCTGAAGGAGAACTGCAACAAGATGGCCTCCTCTTTTTCCCCGCTGGTTCTGAATTCTCCTGTGGATCACCGTCCCAATTCAGAGGATATACACTCACTATTGCTGACAGCCTGATTGATGAAGTTGCTGAATCTGCCGGATTGCTGCAATCAATGTCAACTCTGCGCACAAATCAACATCTGGTCAAACATTGCAGGCAGGATATGGTTAACACTGTGCGTCAACGTCTGCGCCATATAACAAATGAAATCAAACAGATAGAGAAATTAGCTGATGGGTCGAATGTTGCACGAGAATTGGAGTTTGATCTCATACGGGAACTGCTAACAGCTGTCGCGGACCCTCAGGAAATGCAGAAACAATTCCTTAGCTCACGCAAAAAAATAGTGCTACAACGCGCTCTGGACTATATCGAAGCCAACCCCGGCAAACCGATTAAAGTACTGGAATTATCCCAGGCATCGGGTGCAGGTGTGCGCACTCTGGAATATATCTTTAGCGACTACTTCGGTGTCCCCCCAAAGGCCTACCTAAAATCACGCAGACTGATCGCTGTACGCCATGAACTGCGTCGCTCATTGCCAACTCAAACATTGATTAGTGAAATAGCGGCACGCTGGGGCTTCTGGCACATGGGACAGTTCGCCGCTGATTACCGACGATTTTTTGGTGAACTGCCCTCGGTTACCATCAAGAAGACATAGTTCAAACTCGATTTATCGATATCACATCTAAGAGCAAGAAAGAGAAGCTTTGAAGAAGCGTAAATTTTGGGCGGCTATATTAGTAGTAAAAGTAAAACGCTTAAGACACCACACGATTCCTGCCGCGTGATTTCGCCAGATACAGATTATTGTCGCAACGTTTCATCCAGGCTTCCCAGCCCATCTCTGATTTAAGTTCGCTGACACCAATACTAACGGTTAAATTACGATCAGGAATTAATGATTGTTTTTCAATCTTTTTTCTTAGTTTCTCAGCGATAATAGTACTATTTGCCTTGTTCGAGTTATAAAGCAACACCAGAAACTCCTCTCCACCAACCCTGAAGACCATGTCACTATCCCGGAAATATGAATGTAAGGCGTATCCGATAGCTTTTAGTGATGAATCACCGACGTCATGACCCAACTGGTCATTGACTAATTTAAAGTCATCTATATCAAGCATGAGTAAAGACACAGGAATGTCGGTTCGGCGATTTACATTGATAGCCTGTTCTAATGATGAGCGCAGCAATGACCTATTGTAGAGACCTGTGAGAGGGTCTCTGGCGACCTGTTCTTTCAGTAGTGCATGTTGCTTGTTAATTTCACGTATAGAGTACGAAGCATAAAAACTTACGCCTATCAGCACAGCGAAAAGTCGAATAAATGATGCTTGCTCCAGCACATACCAGGATACCGGTAGATTGATGGCTAAAAATAGTACGTTTGCGCCCCAGGCCTGCTTTTCGGGCAGGATAAAATAGAGACTCAGCACTCCGGCAAAAACCCAGTAGGAAGCTACATCACCCTGTCGGTATACCGCTAGAGCTATGGCAAAAGTGATCATTGGTGCCAGGCCCAATACGCTAATACTTAGAAAATATTTACCGTGGTAACAAAACCAGGCAGTAATAATACATAAAAGTGTAATGGCCACGCACATCAAACCAAGTAATGTGCGTCCCTGAAGTATATTGTTAATACCAAACGGAACAACCAGTATTACAGATATTAATGAAACGCCCATCGTGGACTTTCGTAAAAAATCCGGGTATTTAGAGGGTGTGCTAGCTGGGGTCAATGTGCATTCCGGTTAGTTGCTAAAAGGAGAGGTTCGGTATTTTTTTATTTTTTCAAAAGATTAATTATATTGCACAGATCGATCACTGGCAAAATGAATGGCTATAAGGATGTGGAAGACTTCAGGGCACCTCTATTTATCATGGATAGATCAGATTGCATTCAAAATCACACATATTAAGGCAAGGATCGCACGCAATAGCTAGCTATTGCGAAGATGCTTAACGCAGAGATGGGTAATTTTGGATGTGAGATGAATATTCATGAGTAAATAGAGGTGCCCTTTAATCACAGGTAATCGTAAAGTCGACGTCAAACTCCCCTCTTTTTTTATTATTCAATGATCCTGAATAAGTTATTTTCTTACCATCTTTTTTAAATTTACGGGTACCGAATTTATAACTTTCATCTTTTATCTTGATCACTACAGACATCATCATGCCATTCATGTTCATCGCACCAATTTGAACCACTATACCGTCATTATTTTTGTCTTTTTCACTGTCCATCCCTTTTTCTGACCGAACTCCAAAAGAATTTGGCCTGGCATCATCAATATTACAGGCCACTTCTACATCAATGGCTGTCCCATCAATTTTTCCAACAAAACGCCCTTGCGTCAGTGCATAAGCATTCATGCATACAAAAAGTAGTAAGGTGCTTAAAAAAGCTGATATATATTTAATTTTCATATTTTCTCTCCGTAACTCGATATCTATTGTCATTCATCAGGCTTGACAGAATAACCTGCTCAGCGTAGCTTGAGAAGCAATATTATAAATCCGCACATAGCCTCAGGAGGAACCACTGTGGGCAAAAGAAACAATACAAATTTTCTGTCTCTTTTCATCTGTTTATTTACCTTATCTGCATCATTTTTATGCATCAGCACTGCACAGGCAGAAGAAAAAACAGAAACTGTAATAACCACCGGTGTCGCCATGGCAGGACAGCCTGATAGCCGACGTAATGCTATCGAAGACGCCATGCGAAATGCTGTTGAAGAAGCCATGGGGACTATCGTCAATGTCGAGTTGCTGGTTGAAAATAAAACTATCGTCAATGAAAAGATTCTGAGTCAGACCAAAGGTTATATCCAGAAATACAATGTCAATTCAGAAGAAGAAAAAGGCGGTCTTTATCGAGTCCAGATCGAAGCAAAAGTTAAACTTGGAAAAGTACGCAATGACATGGAGGCTGCGGGTCTGCTGATGAAGCGAAAGCAGATGCCGCGACTGATGGTCATGACTATGCCCAGAACTGATCCGCAGGTAGTGTCTCCGGGCAAGCAGTATGTTGATTCTGCCACCGGTATAGTTGAGGAAGAATTTCTGAAAAAGAAATTCTCCATGGTCGACGTCAATCAGCACATCTCCAAGCAGAACCTTGCCAAGGCGACTGGCAACACTGACAAACTCGTTGCTCTGGCAAGAGATACTGGTGCCGAACTGCTGGTATTGTCTGATGCCACCCGTTATTACGAACGTGATCTGCAACTCTATGGCTCTACCTACCAGATATACCGTTCTGATATTCAGTTAAGAGTAATAGAAACTGGCACCGGAAAAGTTATTTATTCAGGCAGTCAGCAGGGCGAGCCTTCTGCATCGATGGATCCCGTCTATGATGCCAGCCGAGAGCTTGCCAATGCAGCGATTGAGTCGATACTGCAGAAATGGTCATCAGATGTGAATAATGCCACTACCTATAAATTGACTATCGCCAAAGTAAACTTCGATACCCTGGAAAAACTGGAAAAACAGATTCGCGATACATCAGGTGTTGATAATCTCTTCAGGCGTGCATTCGATTCAGGACAAGGCCGTTTTGATGTTGAGTTCCGTGGGTCTGCTGATGATCTTATAAAAAAGTTGAAGAACTTTAGTTCGCCCGGCCTGTCCATTACCGGCATGAGTCAACAAACTATAGAGGCTGTAGCACGGTGAATTTCTGGAATACCCCCCGCCTGAAAAATCATATTAAATCAGCCTATTCGGGCGTAATTGCCGCAGCTGTGTTACTACCAGTTACGGCAATGGCTGAAAGTCCAGCCATGGGGGCTAACTCAGCTCTACCTTTACTTGAGAAATTTGAGAAAGGTTATATTAACTGGAAAAGTGGCGAATACATTGCAAATGTTAGTGCACCTGTACCAGCTAAATACCGTGGCAAAGCGGTTAATCAGGCCATGGGCAAAGAACTCGCCTCAAGAGTGAGTCGAGCACTTGCTGATAGTGTTTTCTTACAAATCGTTGCTGAGACCCGGGTTGATGCAAAACGCCGCTTAAGTCAAATGGTGAAAGGCGATAGCGAGATAAAAATTGCCGGCAATATTCGTGGCAAAAAACTCATCAAAGAAGAATGGGTGCAAAAGGATAACAAGCTCTGGTTAGAGGCCAGTTATCGGATAGCTATGCGTGGTGTCGATGGCGTAATCTCACATCTATATGATGAAGCCATAGAAACCAGACCGGCAATGTCTCCAGCTCCCGCCAGGACACCCAGCAACAAACCTTTGAAAAATAATGGTACTGCTGCGACAGTGGTCTACATAGATGCCAGGGGCACCGGCCTGCAACCAGCACTGTTCCCATGTATCATGGACACCCAACATACGCGCTTATTTGACCCGGCCGACGCAGGCAAATCTTACGTAACAGAAAATGGTGTAGTTGAATATGTTATTTCAACGAGTCAGGAGCCTCTTGCTAGCTTGCTCGGCCATGATAAAAAAATAGTTTCAGCTTCACTACAACCATCTATGCTGGAATGGATGATTAACTCTGCTTTTGCAGATGAAGCACCAAAAGTTCGAAAAAGGAAAAAACGCAAAGCCATTAAAGCAACAGAGGCCGAAGGCCTGCTGAAATCAAATATCATCGTCAGCCAGGAAGATGCCGAAAAAATCAGGCAGGCACAGGAGAACGGTGAACTCGAAGAGAAACCACGGATAGTCGTCATTACCGATGGGACGGTGGGCGGCACTGAAGGCAGGCTGAACGGCTCAGCCACACTCTGGGCATTTCTGTCATTACGATAATAGGTCAAGGTACTGGCCTTTATCACTCTGACTACAGTACTTTTTCCACGCCTTGAATAAGCAGCCAAATAAAAAAACCAATTTTGTTTTTCGCCTGCTATTGGTACTGATTTTTCCGGCAATCATTCTAACTTTGCAGCATAACGCCAACCTGGAGCGAATCAGCCTGATTGGCTATGATTTCCTCTATTCGCTGCGTGGTGACATTAGCCCAAACAAGCAGATCGTTTTAGTTAAACAGGATGAAGCCAGCACCAATCACTTTAACACCCGCCTTTCAGACTGGCCGAGAAGCTACCATGCCCGTTTAATTTTGAAGCTCTACCAGGCTGGTGCAGACCTCATCGTTTTTGATTACGACTTTTCACGCCCCACTAGCAGCAAGGACGACCAGGCATTTGCCAATGCCATTACTGAAGCAGGTAATGTAATACTGGCAAATCGCCTGCTACCAAATGGTCAAATGGCCCAGCCACAGAAGGCCTTTAGCGAAAACAGTCTTGGTGAAGGCTTTATCGATACCATCCTTGATAAAGATGGTGTCTGGCGAAAGTTGATCTACACTAGCCGTACTAGCGATGGGTATATTCACTTTTCACTGCCCATGGTGACAACGGAGATATTTGAAGATTTCCCCGAAGAACAGCGTGTGCTCAATGACCCGGATGCGCTGGGCTGGGGCAGTCATAAACTGCCCTACCCCGACATGATGATTAACTTCGTCAGTGGCAATAATACTTACCCATCGATATCCTATTACAGGATTCTGGAAGGTGATTTTGATGCCCAAGTGGTACGCGGGAAAATAGTCCTGGTCGGCAATACCCATCGTCTCGGTAAAGATTTTTTTGCTGTCCCAACTGACAAACAGATGTCGGGGCTTGAGGTACACGCTAATGCAATAGCAACAATACTCGATGATCATTTCATACGCCCCTTAAGTTCATCATTATTGACATTATTGATCATCCTTTCTGGTCTGGCTGGTGGGCTGGTAATATTTTTTCGTCACCCGGATCTGAAAAGTAATCTAATCCTGCTGATTGGCGGTATTGGCATTATCATGTTCAGTACCTGGTACCTGTTTGTGTATCACACTGTCTGGCTTGATTTTGTTCCCCTATTGCAGGTCTTCCTTCTAAATACCAGTGTCGCAACAGCTTACCAATGGCGCTTGAGTAGACTACGAGAAAAAGAGATCAGGGGGCTGTTTGGTCACTATGTATCAAAAAATGTTGTTGATGCCATACTCTCAGACAATATCCCCGTACAGCTTGAAGGT
>DAOVWW010000176.1 GCA_030636465.1 Gammaproteobacteria bacterium | reverse complement strand
CTGGTGAAGCAAACATCAGGCATACAAGAATAAGAATCCTTATTGCCGACTTTATACTAGCCATGCCCTCCCCCCCCCTCTTTCCTGTAATTATATTTATAAGACAGTTCTATTCTTTATTAGCCATTACGTCGATTACATCATAAGGCCATTGTTTTATGCCGCCCTGCAAGAATCGAACCTGAAAGCCTGACTGGCTCATAATCATAGCAGCAACTGATGAACGCCTAGATGTATCACAATAGGTAATGTATTTTGGCAATTTATCCAGCCCACTCAATTTTTCTCTTAAATTAGGCAAACTGATCTGAATAGCATCCTGCAGATGTAGATCATAGTATTCTTCCTCATAACGCACATCAAGCAGAACCGCGCCTTCTTCAATCTGTCCAAGCGCATCTTCAGGGGTTATCGAATTGACCAGTTCGCTATGAATCAGCGACTGAAAATCATCTTTTTGCAGCACCCACAATCGTCCATCTTCAAGCATCGTGACCGTTGCATTTCTGCCACTGCCCTGGATTAGTGCATCTTCACCAAAATGATCACCTATAGTGAGCTCAGCCACCTTCAATTGTTCGTTATCATATATGCCCTGTTGCAGCACTTCTGCTCTGCCAGATGCAATAATATAAAACATGTCCGCAGCATCGCCCTGAGTAATTATTACATCACCCGCACTAACGTCACGTGATTTCATCTTGTTGAATGTCTGCTCCACATTTTCAAACGGCAGCTGCATAAAAATTGAAGGGTTGTTCAGCTTAGATAATCTTTCTGAAATATCATGACTAACAACGCTAGTGGCATCTACCAGCGTTTTCCAGCTCAGCATATAATCAATCTGATTACTGTCTGCTCTACAAATCAGGCTATCTTTTTGGGCAATTAATTCCAGCTTGTCGTTCTCAGCCAATTCCAGTGGTTTAATCTCAGCCCCGTGAATCTTGAGTATCCCTTCATTACTGCTATTGATTACATATCTGAGCTCACCAAATAATAAATAAAAACTATCTTTACCCGTTCCTCCCTGAAAAGTTTCTTTACTGCCTTTTTGCAATGCGAATGTAGAAATAGCCCCCTGAGATTCAAGCTGTAGCAGATGTCTCTCGGACATAGACGATAGATGCTGGTATTGTTGCTGTAATAATTTAACAGGATCAACGATTTTTTCTTTTTCCATATCCTCCACCCTTTAATTTAAAACTTATACTAAATGATCTTTTGATTCTAGTTGAGATCAATTTCCAACAGTGTATAAAAAAAACACCTTATGTTTCCAGCATATAGCGTCTTCATCGGAAAATAAATTACAGCTTTTTTTGCAACACAATTTAAAGCATGAATATTCTGAAATTTTTTCCACAGCTTCTGTGGATAAGTCTGTGCAATAATTGTAAATTATGCTGCCATCGCCCTGTTACTGTTGTTGCCGTTGCTATTCTGCCTAATTTTTAAGCAGTTATTATTTTAATATATAATACAAGGACTTATAGATATTGTTCTTATCCTTTTGCAAGCTGTCTATCTTTCCAATAACATCCGCATGGTTTCTTTTGATGATTGTGAACAAGTTGACCTAAGTCATTGTTTTAATTTTAATTGAGAAACATTACATAGAGACCCATAAATCATATGAGTAAGCTACAAAAGCAAAAAGTTACAGGCTTTGCACGTCTGATGGCGTCGGTTTTCTATGATGCCATGTTGCTCATCGCAGTCCTTTTTTTCGCTACACTAGCTCTACTGCTAATTCCTGAAGATTTTCGTAACGCCAGTTCACTGAGTGATTTAGCTAAAGTTGGCTGGTACTTACTGATCAGTTATATCTATTTTGTCGGCTTTTGGCTAAAAGGTGGACAGACACCAGGAATGAAACCATGGAAGCTTACACTGGTGACTATGCAAGGTGATCCTCCGGGGCTTAAACAGGCAACACTACGTTTCTTCACTGCAATCCTGTCATGGGCACTGGCTGGTTTGGGTTTTCTATGGATGTTAGTAGATAGCAATCATTACAGCCTGCATGATCATCTTTCTGGCAGTAAACTTATCTTTAAGGACACATGATCATCAAGCCACTCGTTTCAGCATCACCAGCGAGACAATCAAAAATAACAATAATGGAATAAATGCTCCAGCCAGAGGCGGAATACCATAAATTAATACCAGAAAGCCGAAACCTTTAGCCATCGCAAAGAATATTAGCCCGAGCATAATTCCCAGAAACAGTGTGCCACCAACACCGCCGCTGCGAACGCTACGAAACACAAAAGGAATGCCCAGCAGGACCATCACTATAATTGCCAAAGGTGAAGATATTTTTTGCCAGAATGCCAGTTCATAACGCTCAGTGTTCTGGGAATTTTCCTGCAGATGTTTTATATAGCGACTAAGGTCCAGAGCCGATAATTGCTCTGGCCTGACAAGGAAGACTTTCAACACTTCCGGTCCTAAACTGGAATGCCAGTTTGCCGATTCAAGATGTATAGTTTTGATGCCTTTATCAACAAAAAGGCTCTGCCTGAGGTTATAAAGCACCCATTGATTGTTTTCAAATTTTCCACTTTCAGCAACAGCAGTAGCCTTCATAGTTCCATTACCCTTGCCGTCGAACTCAAATATTTTTATATTCAATAAACTTAGATCAGGCAGCATCTCACCAACCTGAATAATGGAATTATCATCTCTCATCCATAAGCCGAAATCAGAATGCTGAGTAACACTTTTTTGTAACGCAATAGAGCGCCCGCGCTGTGCCTGAGTTTCAGCATAGGGGCTTATAAATTCGCCTATCACTACAGCGGTTAAAATTATCAATGAGGCAGACTTCATCACTGAACCGGCGATGCCCATAATCGACATTCCAGCCGCACGCATAACGATCAGTTCGGAATCTACTGCGAGGGAAGACAGGCCTAGCATAGTACCCAGTAGTGCCGACATCGGGAAGATTTCGTAAATTACCCTGGGGGTGCTGAGAACAAGAAAAATCACCATGTCTATAAAACCATAATTTCCTGTACCAACGCGTGTAATCTCATCCAGGAACTGGATAAACATAAACAGTCCAACCAGTACAAACATCACCATGGTTGTATATTTGAATATGGTACGGGCCAGGTACCAGTCGAGAATCTTCATCATCAGTTACGTAACCAGTCGAGGCCGGGGATAACCGAACGGTTTGCTATCCTGCGCTGAAGCATATATAGCGCAAATACCAGGAAGATTGCATGAACCCACCACATACCCAGGAACACCGGCAGCTTGCCTGACTTTAATAAAGCATGCGCAAATCCCAATATGTTTGAGTAGAGGAAATACACCCCTATAGCTCCCATAATGCGCCCAAGCCTGCCACGTCGCACATCTAAGGAACTAAACGCCAGTGCCAGTATCGCCAGTACTGGAACAATGGCTACTTTGGATAAGCGCCATTGAATTTCCACCTTGTGCACTCTTTCTGTACTAGCCAGCAGATCTCCAAAAGGCATTTCCTTTGGGTATAACTTTTCAGAAACTTTCTTCACGGGCTTGATGCGAATTGCGTACGTTTCAAAGTCGATAATACGGTAATCAGCATTACCGGGTATGCCTTCATAGCGCGAGCCATTTTTTAATATAATAAAACGGTCACCGGTGTTTTCATCAATTTGCTGAAAACCCCTTTTAGCCACCACGACGCCTTCCCTTTGCTGCGCTTCACCATAGGTAAAAATATTTCGTAGCGTATTATCTTTCAGCCCTACTTCTTCAACGTAGTAGACCGCCTGACCATTATGGGCTTCATTAAACACACCCGGGGTAATAGCAGACACCATGGCCCGCTCCAGGCCCTGCTGTTTTAATATTTTAGCCTTAACATCTGCACCCGGGGCGATGAAAAGTGCAAACATGGCAATAATTATGGCCAGCACCACACCCATGATTATCAATGGCCTCAAAAAACGGCGTAGGCCTATGCCGCTGGCAGCCCAAATGGATAATTCGTTATCACGTATCCATCGATCCATTACCATCAAGATGGCGAGGAAAAACATAACAGGCAGCAAGACATCAAACGTTGAAACCAGGCGCAAGCCCAGAAGAGTCAAAACTAAATCAGCCGGAACATCTCCCCGGGCGGCCTGAGACAGCAGTGAAACCAGTCTTGCCACCAGGAATATACTAAAGATTATCACCGTGGCAGCCAGGCCCGTATAGGTAATTTCTCGCGTTAAAGAACGATCGAGTATCAACCTACGACCCTATCCATGAGAGAAAATATTGCTAGAATGGTTATTAAAAACAAGCCTGTGAATCCTGTTGTGATAGTCTTAGAATAAGGCCGTTAAATATAACATAATGGTTCTCTTACAGGGAATCAGGAGGAAAGTTTGATTGATTTTAAAATAAAAAGTGGCAACCCTGAGAAGCAGCAATCGTCATGCCTGGTCCTTGCTGCTTTTGAAGATCAGGGCATGAGCCCGTCTACCCGAATTATTGATGAAAGCTCAAAAGGCCTGATTTCAAAACTAATT
>DAOVWW010000325.1 GCA_030636465.1 Gammaproteobacteria bacterium | reverse complement strand
TCACCACCAGACAAAATCAACACCGGGACCTTAAACGCCTTCAGGTCATCCATCGTAGCAAAGACTTCTTCAGTAGAGAGCTCGCCCGGAAAATCTTTATCTGCGGAAATGGAATAGCAATGTTTACAGGTCAGATTACAGCGTCGAATCAGGTTCCAGATTACCACAGGCCCGGGTGGATTGTGTTTTTCACCAATCGGAGTTGGATTACTTAATTCACGCATATATTGGCTAATACGGAACATCTTTACCTCTCAAACATACTTTATGATATCAGGCGCATGCAGGTTTTCTTCAGGATACGTGTGCTAAAGAGCACATCATGCCCCCTACAGCCCTCTCCGAGCAAGTCGGCAATTCTGGACACCAGCTGCAATGCTTCTTCACGGGTATGTGCATGCACCATGGCAAACAGGTTGTATCGCCAGCCTGGCAGATAGCGCGGCCGATGATAACAATGGCTGACAAATTCAAGTGTACCCACTTGTTTGCCAAGTTCGTCAATACGATCATCAGGCACATCCCATACCGTCATGCCATTAGCCTTATAACCCAACGCATAATGATTTGGTACCGCTGCAATTCGGCGAATAATGCCGCATTGCTGCATTTTACACATGCGTTTTAACACTTCATCAGCGCTAATTCCTATCTGCATGGCAATATCATCATAAGGCCGAGACACGAGCGGCAAGCCGGCTTGTGTGGCCTGAATTATCTTACGGTCAATATCGTCAAGGTGCACATTATGCCCTGATTGGGGTGTTTGTTTTACTTGTGAGGTAGCCATTACAAAACTCATTTATACCTGATTGATCAAACAGGCAATTGCAGGCCAACATAATACTCAGCCAGCTTTGGAAAATTAAACACCTTCAGACCAGTGCGCTGTTCTATTTCGCGATTCACTTCGGCAATCTGTCCCGGGGCTTCCGCCGCAATCACATACCACATATTAAATTTATGATCCCGCTGATAATTATGTGCCACCTCTGAGTAACTGTTCACCACGTCCGCTACTGCATCAAAGTCTTCTTCAGGAACCTGTAAGGCAACAAGGCTGAATGAGCCGCCCATTTTTTGCGCATCATACATAGGCCCAAAGCGGGATAATGTTTTGTTCTCAAGCAGGCCCTGCAAGCGAGTTATTAGTTCAACCTCAGTTATCTCAAGCTGAGCAGCGACTTCCGCATAGGGTTCTTTTGACAATGGAAACCCTGATTGCAGTACATTAATAATTTTACGGTCCAGCTCGTCCATCATTTAATCTGTCATTTCTGTTTTACGATAGATAGCACCACGTTGTTTAAAACGTCGTGTACTGAACAGGACTTTATGACCAATTTCATTCAGGCCACAGCTTTCAACCAGTAATTGAACATTCTCCAGTACATCATCGCGGTCCTGCCCATGAATCATGGTAAACAGGTTATAAGGCCACTCTGGTAAGCGGCGTGGGCGACGGTAACAGAGAGTCACAAAATCAAACTGCCCCAGGCAAGAACCCAGATCGCTGATAATGTCATCTGGAATATCCCATACAACCATAGCATTAGCACGGTAGCCAAGCTCATGATGGCGCACCACCACACCAAAACGTTTAATTACCTTGTCATCGATTAAATTTTTAAGGCGCGAAATAACTTCCTCTTCATCCATACCCAGGCTTCTGCCAAGATCTGCATAAGGCGTTTTGCTGAGCGGCAGCCCAGTCTGGATCAGAGTAATCAGGGCCTGATCCCGCTCACCGAGAATAACCTGTTCGGGCAAAGGAGGATGGCGATGCTGGACCTTCATGTCCATTTCAAATCGAACCCGAGATCAATGTGGAAATCTTCCTGCATGGGTAGATACATAACAGGTAGACCGCTGCGATGTTCGATATCATCAAGAACTACATTTAAAGCCTGCTCATCACTGGCAGTTACCACAAACCACAAATTAAAATGATGCTCACGCAGGTAATTGTGGTTAACTTCACTATAGTCGCTAACCATTGCCGCAACACCTTCTATTTTTTTCTCTGGAACGGACATGGCTGCCAATGTGCTGGCACCTATGCTATTGGCACGAAACACTGCTCCAACACGAGAAACAGTCCCCTGATCCTGCAATTCATTTAATCGATCAATCACAACATCTTCAGTCGTGCCGAGCCTTTCTGCTATCTTTTTAAATGGTCGAGGCTCCAGTGGAAATCCATACTGGAAATCATTTAATAAATGTTTATCCAGCTCGTCTGGAATATTTTTTTTCAGGTCGTTCATATTTGCACTTGTTTGCGACATATAAGCACCCTCAGCACTACAGGCCAATCCGATGAGCACGGCTGGTAAAGAATATTCCGCTGGGCTTGTTCATCGGTAGGGTCGTGATTGCCTTAAAACTCTCTGTATCGTAAACCGTCACTTTTCCTGCATCCCTTGCAGAAATCCAGACATGTTCGCCGCGAGGTGTGAATTCCATATGTAGAACTGCTTTACCCGGCTTTAGTGTTTCAACTATCTGTAGTTTTTCAGTGTCTATTACCTGGACTGTGTCATTTCGCGGGTAGGCAAAATTCACCCAGACCTGCCTTCCATCAGGACGAGCCATGACAAATACCGGCTGCCCATGCACTGGAAGTGAAGCCAGTTGTTTCCAGTTACGGCGATCTACGATTAATACTTCATTGCGACCAACCGCGGGTAGAAATGCATAATCTTCTGTCATCGCCCAGCCTTCC
>DAOVWW010000265.1 GCA_030636465.1 Gammaproteobacteria bacterium | reverse complement strand
TGCTTTATTTACAGGGGTTGTTCGATAATGGCAGCGATCTGCAGGGTCTGTATATTCCGCGTCGTGATCCTGTAAATGGCGAAGTGAGCAGTGGCCAGTCGGCAATGGCCGGAAAATATCACTGGCTGGCTACAAGCTACGAACTGGACCTGCTGGCAGCGAGGAACTATGGTGATACGGTTGTTGGTGCGGCCTATACCGGTGAATGGTTAGAAAATGTCGTCAATGCCAGTGCTACGCTGACTCATGCTGATGATGAGAACTACTGGTCTGCCTCAGTAAACTATAATTATTCAGCAATAGTTAAAGCTAAAAACCTGAGCGGCTTTGTCGAATTATTTTATAACGGCTTCGGCCTTTCAGGTAAGCGTCACTCAGTAACTGATGTTATCAACGAACCTGCTCTGTTTTCACGCCTGTTAAGAGGTGAATTATTCACCATAGGTAAATATTACCTCGCGACCAGCGCCCGGGTGGAAATAACGCCACTGCTGAATCTCAATCCCATACTCTTCATAAATTTAGGCGATAACAGTGCCATGCTTCAGTTTATCGGTACGTATAGTTTGAGTCAGAACTTTGATCTGTTAGCCGGGTTTAATCTACCCTACGGAGCTGATGGCACTGAATTTGGTGGCATTGAAGCGGATGCTGAAAATGGAGACTTACTTGCCCCCGCGAATACACTATTTGCACGATTCGCCTGGTATTTTTAAATATAGCTATGATGAATTAAATCAGGGCTGTATTTAAAAAAGTCAGCAATGAAGTTCTCATTATTTTATTGTATGAGCTAAAATAGCTGAAAAATAAATACCACTGAAAATGCCTAAAAGCCATCCACGACTGACATCATTGCCTGCCTGGCAGAAACTTCTAGATCACTATGATCAGGTTTCAGGTCGCCATATGCGCGACATGTTTGCTGAACAAGCCGATCGTTTTAATGATTTTTCCATCCACTGGGAAGAATTTTTACTGGATTATTCAAAGAACCTGATCACCAAAGAAACAAAGCAGTTGCTGATGGAGCTGGCTAGAGAATGTGCCGTGCCAGAAGCGATAGAAAGCATGTTCAACGGTGAAAAAATAAACACGACTGAGGACCGGGAAGTCCTTCACACAGCACTGCGCAGCGACACCAGTAAACCTTTCATCATTGCAGACGGTGATGATGTGATGCCTGAAATTCGTACTGAATTAAACAAGATCGAAGCCTTTTGTCATGCTGTTCATAGTGGCAAACATACCGGTTACACAGGCAAGCGAATCACGTCAGTCGTCAATATTGGAATTGGTGGATCAGATCTCGGGCCACATATGGTTGTAGAAGCTCTGGAATATTACAACATTGGCATTCATACACACTTTGTTTCCAATGTTGATGATGCCGATATTGCAGAAACACTGTGTCGGGTAGACCCTGAATCGTGCTTATTTATTATCTCCTCAAAGACATTCACTACCTGGGAAACCGTTACCAATGCCCACAGTGCCCGTGACTGGTTTTTGACGTCTGGCGCAAGCAAAAGTGCCTTATCCAAACATTTTGTAGCGGTATCCAGTAACATCGATGCGGCCAAAGAGTTTGGCATCAAATAAGAAAACATATGTGAATTCTGGGACTGGGTTGGTGGTCGTTACTCCATGTGGTCTGCTATAGGTTTGTCTATTGCTCTTGCCGTTGGCTATGACAAATTTACCGAGTTCCTGGCCGGCGCTCACAGTATGGATAAACACTTCAGAGAAACCCCGCTGGAGCAAAACATACCGGTCATACTCGGTTTGCTTGGTATCTGGTATAACAATTTCTTTGAAGCTGACACACAGGCTATTATGCCCTATGACCAGTATCTCAAGTACCTGCCTGATTATTTGCAGCAGGCTGATATGGAGAGTAATGGTAAACGTGTGACCCGGCAAGGTGAAGAAGTTAATTATACGACCGGCCCGATAATATGGGGCACTACCGGCACGAATGGCCAGCATTCCTATTTTCAACTATTGCATCAGGGCACACGTCTTATCCCCGCTGACTTTATTACTGCTGTTGAATCCCTGAACAACACCGGTGATCACCATCGCCTGCTGGTAGCCAACTTTTTTGCTCAGACTGAAGCCCTGGTGAAGGGCAAGACCGAGGCAGAAGTACGCTATTCACTGAAGAAATCGGGTTTAAACGAAGATGAGATAGAGAAGATACTGCCACACAAAGTATTTCCAGGAAATCACCCGACCAATTCCCTAATATTTCAAAAGCTGACGCCCTACAACCTCGGCGCATTAATCGCCATGTATGAACATAAAATATTTGTTCAGGGTGTGATCTGGGATATTAATTCGTTTGACCAATGGGGCGTGGAACTGGGTAAAAATCTGGCAGTCATTATCTTCGATGAACTGGAAGATAATGAACCAGTAGACTCCCACGGACAATCAACACGCGGTTTGATTAACTATTTCAAGAGTAAGTCCAGCAAAGACACTTAACCGTTGGAGATGCCAACGGGTTTATGTCGTCAAGGATTATCCCCCTGCCCCTTCTTTCGACCTCGAATAAAAATAGTTAGTTGCATCGACAAAGCCGCCAATGCTGCCACAATCAAATCGCCTGCCGCTAAATTTGAGAGCGAAAACTTTCCCCTGTTTGGCCAGCGTGTGCAAAGCATCTGTTATCTGTAATTCACCACCTTTACCTGGCTTGGTTTCTCTTAAAGTATCAAAGATTTCCGGAGTCAATATATAGCGTCCAATAATAGCCAGGTTGCCTGGAGCTTCTTCAGCGGAAGGTTTTTCAACCATGCCATTTACCCTGAATACGCCATCACCCATATCCTCTCCATCAATGACACCGTACTTATGTACTTCAGCCATAGGCACTTCTTCTATAGCAATGATACAGGCGGGACGTTTTTTATAGAGACTGACTAATTGTGACATTACCGAGTCGGGGTCACCAACACACAGGTCATCTGCGAGTATGACACCAAAAGCTTCATCCCCTATAAGTGTTTCACCTGTCAGGATGGCATGTCCCAGACCCTTCATTTCAATTTGCCGAGTATAGGAGAAGGTGCATTTTTCAATCAGGTTTCTGATGCTCGCCAACCTGCTTTCTTTATCAGTGCCGCTAATCTGGTGTTCAAGCTCATAGCTAATATCAAAATGATCTTCGATAGCACGTTTACTACGGCCGGTAACGATAGCAATCTGATCCATGCCAGCAGAAAGTGATTCTTCAACTCCATACTGTATCAATGGTTCATCCAGTATTGGCATCATTTCTTTCGGCATGGCCTTGGTTGCGGGCAAAAACCGTGTACCGTAACCTGCAGCCGGAAATAGGCATTTACGAATCATGTAGTCCTCTCATCATTATTATCAATTATTAAAACTAAATTATTAAACTAAGGAATCTCTGATTAATTGATGGATTCCGTCATTGCGAGCAAAGCGTGGCAATCTCA
>DAOVWW010000118.1 GCA_030636465.1 Gammaproteobacteria bacterium | reverse complement strand
TGCTCAAAGCCTGGCAGTCGGTCGTGACAATCAGTACATAGAACCAGTGCATTTAATGGCGGCATTGATGGATCAGGAAGGCGGCAGTGTGCGCCCTATCCTGGCGCAGTCCGGAGCAAATGTTGCGTCTCTGCGTACTAACCTCGATGCTGCGCTAGACCGGTTGGCAACAGTAGAAGGCGCAGAAGGAGAGGTACATCTTTCCAATGATCTTGGCCGCCTGCTAAATATCACTGACAAGCTGGCTCAAAAACGAAATGATCAATACATTTCCAGTGAACTTTTCGTTCTCGCCGCCGTTGACGATAAGAACACACTCGGTGACCTGTTACGCAAGGCGGGTGTAATTCGTGGTGCCATAGAGAAGACTATTGACGATGTCCGCGGTGGTGAAAGTATCGATGACCCCAATGCTGAAGAACAACGACAGGCTCTGCAGAAATACACCATTGATCTGACTGAACGGGCAGAGCAGAACAAACTGGATCCTGTCATCGGTCGTGATGATGAAATCCGCCGTACTATCCAGGTCTTGCAACGACGTACCAAGAACAACCCGGTACTGATTGGTGAGCCGGGTGTTGGTAAAACAGCCATCCTGGAAGGTCTGGCACAACGCATCGTCAACAATGAAGTGCCTGAAGGCATGCGCGGCAAACGTTTGTTGTCGCTAGACCTTGGAGCCCTGATCGCCGGTGCAAAATTCCGTGGCGAGTTTGAGGAAAGGCTTAAAGCAGTACTCAATGATCTGGCCAAGCAGGAAGGCAATGTCATCCTGTTTATTGATGAGTTACACACCATGGTTGGTGCCGGTAAGGCAGAAGGTTCTATGGATGCAGGCAATATGTTGAAACCTGCCCTGGCTCGCGGAGAGTTGCACTGCGTGGGTGCCACGACGCTGGACGAATACCGCGAATATGTTGAAAAAGATGCGGCCCTGGAACGTCGTTTCCAGAAGGTCATGGTCAATGAGCCCAGTGTTGAAGACACTATCGCTATCCTGCGTGGCCTGCAGGAGCGTTACGAAGTTCATCATGGTGTGGACATCTCTGATCCTGCACTGGTAGCGGCGGCCACTTTATCCCATCGTTACATTTCCGACCGCAACCTGCCTGACAAGGCGATTGATCTGATCGATGAAGCCGGTGCCATGATACGTATGGAAATCGATTCCAAACCTGAAGAAATGGACAAACTTGACCGTCGCCTGATTCAGCTCAAGATCGAACGCGAGGCGGTGAAAAAAGATAGCGACGAAGCATCGAAAAAACGCCTTGTTGACCTCGAAGAACAAATCACTGAGCTAGAACGAAAATATTCAGATCTGGATGAAATCTGGAAAGCAGAGAAGTCCTCTGTACAGGGTGCTACCCATATCAAGGAAGAGCTCGAAAATGCCCGTAATGAACTGGAAAATGCCCGTCGTGCCGGTGATCTCGGTCGCATGTCAGAGATTCAGTATGGCCGCATTCCCGACCTGGAAAAACAGCTGGAAACAGCCGAGTCAGCCGAAACCACTGAGATGACGTTGCTGAGAAACAAAGTCACCGAAGAAGAGATAGCTGAAATTGTCTCTAAATGGACGGGGATACCTGTATCGAAAATGCTTGAGGGTGAACGCGACAAACTACTGCGCATGGAAGAAGCCATCGGCAAACGTGTAATTGGTCAGGCAGAAGCCATCACAGCAGTGTCCAATGCAATAAGACGTTCACGTGCCGGCCTGTCTGACCCGAACAGACCAACAGGATCATTTCTGTTCCTTGGGCCTACTGGTGTCGGTAAAACCGAACTGACCAAAGCCCTCGCTACATTTATGTTTGATACTGATGAAGCCATGATTCGGATAGATATGTCCGAGTTCATGGAAAAACACTCTGTTGCCAGATTGATCGGTGCGCCTCCCGGTTATGTCGGTTACGAAGAAGGTGGCTACCTCACCGAAGCTGTTCGTAGAAAGCCCTATTCCGTTATTTTGCTGGATGAAGTTGAAAAAGCACATCCCGATGTCTTCAACATCCTGCTTCAAGTGCTCGATGATGGGCGCCTGACTGATGGCCATGGACGAACTGTCGACTTCCGAAATACCGTCATTATCATGACCTCAAACATGGGTTCTGATGTAATTCAGGAAATGGCCGGTGAAGACAACTACGATGCCATGAAGGAATCGGTACTCAATATCGTCGGTACACACTTCCGTCCGGAATTCATCAACCGGATCGATGAAATCGTTGTGTTCCACCCGCTAAATCGTGAGCAACTGCGAGGTATTGCCACAATTCAGACTCAGTACCTGAGCAACAGGCTGGTAGATAGAGAGCTTGAATTGAAATTCACCGAAGCCGCGCTCGACCTCATCGCAGCAGAAGGTTTTGACCCAGTTTATGGTGCCAGACCGCTGAAACGTGCGATACAGAACGAGATAGAAAACCCTCTTGCCCAGGAGATTCTGGGTGGAAAATTCCTGCCGGGTGATTTGATTGAAGTCGATGCGGCTGATGGTGCATTTATTTTCAACAAGAAAGCAGGGCTGAAAGACTAAGGAACCTCTTAATTAATTAAACGAAGCCCGTCATTGCGAACGAAGTGCGGTAATCTCTCAGAGTATAATCTATCGCTTAGAGATTGCCGCGTCACTTCATCCTCGTGACCACAGGAAAAACCGAAGGGTGCTATGGCGACAGAGCAGAGGTTCCCTAGCGCTCTTTGCCCATAGCCGTTCAACATTTTAATTTCTACCGAATTAAATACCAGCTACGGATTTGTTTCCTTTAAGCACTCGCTATAAACTGAGCAAACAAACAACATTTCACCCCAATTCCCTTCAGGTTCTGTAGCTGAAATATGAATAAGCTCATCAATGCCCTGCTTAACCCTGCACTCTACGTCCATGCAGTAGATAAAATAGAGCTGGTGGAAACCCATATCTCATGGGTCATACTCACTGGTGATTTTGCCTATAAAATAAAAAAACCGGTGAATTTTGGTTTCCTTGATTTCTCGTCACTGCAGAAACGAAAATTTTACTGTGAAGAAGAGTTGCGCCTGAACCGGCGCTTTGCACCACAACTCTACCTGGGCCTCGTTACCATTACCGGCACGGAAGATCTGCCATCATTTCAAGACGATGGGGAAGCTCTCGAATATGCAGTAAAAATGAAGCAGTTCCCATCAGAAAGTGTACTCAGTAATTTACTGGATAATGGTGATCTGCGTGAGCGACACATGGACAGGCTGGCACAAAAAATCGCTGAGATTCATGATAAAGCTGCCGTTGCTGACCCCGAATCAAAATTTGGTTTAATAGAAGCCGTCACCCAGCCTGTTAGCGAAAACTTTCTGCAAATTCGTGAACATCTGCAAGCACCCGAGATTCTGAAGCAGTTAGAAAAATTAGAAACCTGGAGCAATGGAGCCAAAAGGCGGTTGCAAACGAATATAAGCAAAAGGAAACAGCAAGGTTACATACGAGAATGTCATGGTGATCTGCACCTGGGCAATATTATTCTGCTGCAGGAGAAAGTGATTCCATTTGATTGCCTGGAGTTCAATGAGAACCTGCGCTGGATCGATGTTCTCAGTGAAATCGCTTTCCTGATCATGGATCTGGATAATCGCCAGCGTCCTGATCTGTCGCGGCGGCTGCTGAATAGATATCTTGAATACAGTGGAGATTACAGTCATCTTGCCATGCTGCAGTACTATATGGTTTACCGCGCCATGGTTCGGGCTAAGGTCAATGCACTACAGCTGAATCAGGCTGAAACAGAGCAACAGCAAATCAATGCATCACTGCAGCAATGCCAGGATTACATCACGCTTGGTAATCTATACATCGCAGATCGTAAACCCATCTTAATTATCACACATGGCTACAGCGGTTCAGGTAAAACAACTATCAGCCAGTTTATACTTGAGGCTATACCGGCAATTCGCATTCGCTCTGATGTGGAACGCAAACGCCTGTTCAAAGACCAGACTTCTGCTAATAATGAAGTTGAGAAAAATAACGATACTCACGCTGAAATAAATGCAGGTATCTACAATAATGAGTCATCGGCTAAAACTTATGATCATCTGCGAATGCTGGCAGAAGACATCATCCTTGCCGGCCTGTCAGTCATTGTAGATGCCGCTTTCCTGCAAGCTGAGCAGCGTCAGCAATTTAGTCAGCTAGCCGAGCTATTGAACGTCCCGTTCCGCATCATTGATTGTCACGCCGATCATTCAATTCTGGAGCAACGCATAAGCGCCAGACAAATCTATGGTGATGATGCCTCTGACGCATCTCTGGATGTGCTCCTTCACCAGCAGGAAAATAATGACCCTCTTACTGAGGAAGAACTTTTGTTATCTTTTTCTATGGATAAAACTGAGGCTTCATCCATAAAAACAGTCACTGACCATTTACTGGCACTGATGCATGGTCATGCTAGCCCGGATAGTTTTTCTGATAACGATCTATTGAAACACACGTGAAGCTTATAGAAGTCATTGCTGATTCTGGACACCTTGATACCCTCAGTGGCCTTGCCGAACAGCACAATCTGCTTGCCCACTGGCATAACCTGACTGATGATGGTACTCGCACCAGTTTTCGTATGCTGGTCGATGATGAAACACGCCAACCGGTACTCGATACCTTGCAGAGCCTACTGGCTAGCAACTCGAATGACCGTATAGTTGTTATGCCGGTAGAAGCAGTTCTGCCTCGACCGCAGCAAAATGAAAAAAAGAGCAGCGCGCAGGGTTCATCAAAATCAACACGTGAGGAACTCTACAACCAGATAGAAAAAGGTGCCCGGCTGGATTTCAATTTCCTTATCCTTACCTTTCTGTCAACCATAGTTGTCGCCATTGGCCTGCTGGAAGACAATGTCGCCGTGATCATCGGTGCCATGGTCATCGCACCTTTATTAGGGCCAAATATTGCCCTCGCCTTTGCCACCGCCCTCGGTGATACCAAACTGATGTTTGCAGCATTAAAGACTAATCTGGCTGGTGTAGCGATAGCGCTGTTGTTATCCATGTTCATCGGTTGGCTCTGGCCTCCCGGAGACCTGGGTCCGGAAATATTGTCACGTACAGATGTAAGTATTTCTGGAATAGTCCTGGCCCTGGCTGCTGGCGCCGCAGCAGTACTCTCTCTCACTAGTGGCACCGCCAGCACACTGGTTGGCGTCATGGTGGCCGTTGCTTTATTACCTCCAACAGCGACGCTGGGTATGGTTCTGGCCATGGGCCACTATGAGCAGGCAGCTGGCGCAGCACTACTGCTGGCAGTCAATGTTGTCTCTGTGAATCTATCTGCAAGCATGGTGTTTTTATTGAAAGGGATACGCCCCCGCACCTGGCTGGAGAAAACAAAAGCACGCCAGTCATCTGCTTGGCTAGTGGTCTTCTGGACAATATCATTGTTGCTACTGTTTTATGCCGTGTACATACGAAACGGTTTAGATATCTAAACCTGCATACATACTGCCACGATTACTGCCTGTTTATTGATTTTTATCTCAGTGAAGCGTCTACTATAGCCATCAATACTACATTCACCTGTATGGAGGTATGTGATGAACGATAAACTTGTTCCCGCTGAACCAGACTTGATTGATTGTAAACTCTGTTTTAAAGAAATCCCTGAATCTGTTGCTATGACAGAAGAAGGCGAAGACTATGTTATGCA
>DAOVWW010000210.1 GCA_030636465.1 Gammaproteobacteria bacterium | reverse complement strand
TCCCATCCAGCCAGAAAGAGATACGGATCACTGTTCAGCTTGCTAGCCCATTACAGGTAACCGTTGTCTCAACAAGATCACCATCCGAGAACAAACCGGTTAAAACAAGCTCACCAGTACAACATCATATTGCTGTATCTAAAACGCTACGCAGAAAAGCTTCAGAGTCGCTAAAAACAACTAAAAAGGAAGACCATTCACCAACATCCAATATTGTTGAGAAAAATAACACTGCAATAGAAGCAAAGAGAACTTCTATAGTTTTAAACAATACCCAAACTGAATCAATTACCGAAGTTGTCACAAAACCTGATGCAGAACAGGCTACAACTAAAACTGACAATAGCGCTACATTAAACCACCTACGACAACAACTTAAACAATCTATCAGGGCACGATTCACTTACCCGCGCATTGCGCGTCGTATGGGTTGGGAGGGGCTGGTTGGCCTGTCATTACAAATCAAGAACGATGGTACACTGAATAAAATACGCATCGCCCGATCATCCGGCCACAAAGTACTCGATGAAAATGCAAGGAAAACAATACAAAGCATTGGTCGCTTGCAGATTGCTTCTAATCTAACAATGCAGTCAGCAGAAACTGAAATTGAAGTATTATATACATTAACAGACTAGTTTACGGTTTATAGTTTTGATCTCACCTAATACGTAAATCGTAAAACTTAAAACGAAATATTTAATAATGGGCTACCGACTTTCAAAAATCTACACACGCACCGGTGATGACGGCACTACCGGCCTCAGCGATGGGTCACGTATAGACAAGGACTCACCTAGAATTACTGCAATCGGCAGCATAGATGAACTCAACAGTTTACTAGGACAGGTAATTTGTGAAGATATCGATCAGCAGTCCCATGATGTATTGATTGAAATACAACATCGATTGTTCGATATGGGTGGAGAGCTCAGCATGCCCGGGCAAAACATCATGCTGGCAGCATCAGTTAGCTGGCTTGAACAGCAATTAGACAAAATGAACGCAGATCTTGAGCCACTAAAAGATTTTATATTGCCAGGTGGATCAAGAGCGGCAGCTATTTGCCACGTAGCCCGCAGCGTTTGTCGACGGGCCGAACGGGATGTTGTTAGCCTCTCTGCTAAAGAAGATGTATCGAACGTGATAACTGGCTACCTGAACCGGTTATCTGACCTGCTGTTTGTCATGGCACGCTTTTTCAACAAATCCAGTGGCCAGTCAGATATCCTCTGGCAACATAAAAAAGAAAAATAGCCCTGTCGCCTCAAACTTGGCACTTCATTTAACCCCATACACAGCACTACAGACTTCATCAACCGCATCAAGCAAACGTGGCGTCTGACGAAAAGCGGTGTCCTCATCAAAGCCGACAAAAGAAACAGCACTATTCGCACTGACTCCGTAAAATTTTTCACGTGCCGAAAAGTCATTAC
The DNA here is from genome assembly GCA_030636465.1 of Gammaproteobacteria bacterium. GTDB lineage: Bacteria > Pseudomonadota > Gammaproteobacteria > BMS3Bbin11 > BMS3Bbin11 > BMS3Bbin11. The sequence goes on along the minus strand of DAOVWW010000210.1, from coordinate 2,523 downwards.
TATCCGCATCATGCCTTAACAGGACTAGCTCTACATCTCGACTTAAAATTGATTCCAGATCAGTCACTATTGCAGCCTTGTTCATATTGGCAAAAATATTATTCAATCCACAGCGTTCCAGGCCGGTTGCAAAGGGGTGATGATTGGTCAGCCCCATTAAAGGCTGCGATGAGATTTCAATAAAAATACGATGCGGTCTCTGGTCAACATATTTTCCAGAAATTATCTGCAGATGTTCATTGAAGTCTTCAATCAACTTTAATGAACGTTGCTGCTGGCTCAGTATTTCGCCAAGGATCTTTAATGATTCAGGAATATCTTCCAAAGATTCACTTTTGATACTGACAATCTTTAAGCCAAGGCCTTCTAATTTTTCTATATCAGACTCGCGTGTACCCCCTTGCCAGGCCAGAAGCAGGTCTGGTTTCATTGATAGAATTCGCTCCACATCAAGACCTGAAGCACTGCCTATACTTGGTATATCCTGAACGGCCCTGGGGTAATCACTATGCTCGATAACACCGATTATCTGCCCCCCTGAGCCCAGGGAAAATACAAGTTCCGCCAGGTGAGGAGAGAGAGTGATAATTCTTTGAGGGGATGTCTGGACAGCCTGTACGCTAACAGCATGAAAACTTGTATAAAAAAGTATGATGCATAAGAGCATCCTATTTCCTATTATTTTTATGCTATTGATTTTCAAAAATCCCACTTGAATGCACCGACATTTTCTTAATCTAAGTACTGGCACTTATTGCGCTTATGATGCTACAGATCATTCAGCCATGGGCTCACAACTTCCAGTAAGGCATCACCCTGGTCAGTGAAGTAATGATTGGCATTTGGTACGACCAGCTGGTTAGATTTTTCATTACCGGCCTTTTTAATTGCAGCCAGTCGTTCTGGCGCGCCTTTTTTAACTGCCGGATATTCATCCTGACCAAAGACATCCAGTACCGGTATCTTAATTTCAGCCAGCGGGAAAGGTTTCAGCATTGGCTGTTTATAATCCACAGCACCCATACCAATACCGATAAAACCATCGATGTCTCGCATGTGCCCTGCATCAACCCATGCCATAGCCATATGTGCGCTACAGCTATGGACAATCAATGCTATTTTTTTATTCTCTTTTTCTTTGAGAAAATCTATCGCCGCATCAATCCTTGGAAAGGCTTCAGGAAGAACTTCTACATAATCATAATACTTTGCTTCCTTATCAAGCACCGGCATTTGTATCGACAGGGTATTCCATCCCTGCTCTGCCAGTCCTACCCGTAAAGGATTGGCCACATCGCTCCAGTCAGGATGGAAACCACGGCCATGCATGATGATGACGCCGCCTTTAGCCTCTTCGGCCTCAGTGTAAAGAGCAAGAAATTCATGATCGCCTGCTTTTAAAAATTCTGCATCACCATCCATAATGGTATCGACAATCTCACTGGCGAGGCGCTTCTCACGTTCGATATCAGAGGCGCAGACTGTAAAGCTGGTAAAACTCAATATAAAAGCAAAAAATAGTATTTTAATTTTCATAATCAATCCTGTTTTCCATGGGAATAATAACTAATAATTTTTTTTCAGGTATGTACATTTTTTATATATTTTACCTGCTCTAAACGTAAAAACATCGCATCCCTGCATTGCAATCTTTTTTCCATCATTTGTGGTACCAGTAAACAACCACTCCGATAGCCCGCGATCTGCTGATACGAAATGCTTACCCTGACTCCACCGGGCATCAGCTATATCTTTCCAGACAGATTCAAAATGCTTGCGCACCTCGTCAGCACCCTGAACACGTGTACCCCAGGCTTCCTCTCCACTTGCGGTTTCAAAGATACAATCATTTGTCATGTATTTCATCAGGGCATCGATATCATGCTTATTCCATGCATCTACATAGCCTTTAAGGAATTTTATATCCACCTTGTACATTATCTGCCCTTGCTGATAACACGGCGCTGAGCAACCTGCCATGCCTTTTCTACATCTGTACAGAATACAGCCCCGCCACAGAAAGCGCTAGCGCCAGAGGCCTGTGCTTCATTCACCTGAATGACTACGTGATCTCGCTGTCGCGGGTTAATCATAGGGCCCATATTTTGCGCTGCAGCTTTTTCTCATCACCATTAAAATATTCCGGAACAGGATAATCTACGGGGAGGAAATTTTTTCGTGTTGCTTGACGCCGTATTATCTTTTGATGAATTTGAAGTATCACTATCTGAGCACACCACATGGATGGCTGGAAATGTGAGTAAAAGGAGCTTGTTATTCATTCTTTTCCTGCGGAGTGTAATTGTTAGGCGCAGGACTTTAGCACGGCTAAGTAGACAGCTGAAGCATCTATGTCATGCAGGGCGACAGCCCGAAGGTCTACTTGCCCATAAGGAACTCTATACGCCTTCCACCCCGCCGCGTACAGCCTCTTTGACGGCTTCGCACCGTCTGCGGTGTATGGTGATGATGAAGACTGCCCGGCTGAGTTTTTACCTTCTTAAGCACACTGGAAATTCTTCC
>DAOVWW010000148.1 GCA_030636465.1 Gammaproteobacteria bacterium | reverse complement strand
TGCACGCGCCAAAGTATGGGGTTTCGTCCAGGCTCAATATCAGAGTGATAATTCTGATGCCAATGCAGGTGGCACTTATATTCCACCAAAACTGATTGGACCGGATCTTAAGTCGCAGTCTGCCTTTAACGTCAACCGTGCGCGTATTGGTGTACGTGGCACAGGCATGCCTCTGGACAGTAATGTGAATTACTTCCTGTTGGCTGAGTTTGGTAACAACGGCATTACTGAACCTGGTGGCGCCTTCGCTAAGCTGACAGATGCCAGCATCACTTTGAACCATATCCCCGGTGCACGCATTCGTACCGGTCTGTTCAAATATCCGGGTGCTGAAGAAGGCCTGCAGGCTATTCACGTATTTGACTGGGTGAACTTTACCGATGTCTCAAACCAGTTACTACTGGAACGTTTTCCAAACCAGGTATATACACCGAACATTCCTGCACAGCCTATTTCACCCCCAACAGACCTGAAGGGATATGATGACGGTGTAGGCGCATTCCGTGATGTCGGTATACAGATCTTTGATTCATTCCGTGTTGGTGCCGATAAGAGCTGGGACCTGAGTTATGCATTCATGATTGGTAACGGTAATGGTCTTAATTTCTCAGACAACAACAGCGAAAAAGATATCTATGCCTATTTCTCGGCTGAAAAAGTCTTTGGCGGTAAAGGCCCATTCCAGCAAGGCATGAAATTTCTTGGCTGGTCACAGACGGGTGAGCGTAGCTACGATGGTAACAACGACGGCGCCAGCGAAAACTATGACCGTGATCGTTGGGGTGTAGGTTTCAAACTCAAGAAATCAAACTACCGCTTTACCACTGAATACATGGCTGGTGATGGCATGATCATGGTCGGTGTTGCCAACCCAAGCTTCGGCATGGGTCCTGGTGCAGGTAAGCCTGGCGCTCCTGGCAACGGTCTGCTTGGTGAAGCATCTGGTTATTACCTGGAAGGTGGCTATCGCTTCGGCAAGTCAAACTTTGAGCTTGATCTACGCTATGATGCCTATGATCGCCTTGAAGGTGACAAGTTCGAAGTCAACTTTGCAACCTGGACTGTTGGTGCACAATACTTCTTCAACAAGAAAACTCGTGCAACTCTGAACTATGCATCACGCGACTATAACTCGCCAAACTTCCCGGATGGCAAAGGTCCAAATGCCCAGCTGGATGGCGTAGATGGCCGTACTTCAATACAGTTGACTCATATCTTCTAAGTCAACATTCATGATTTGTTAATTCAAATCTGAATAATAAAAAACCCGGCCAAAAGCCGGGTTTTTTATTGCTCTTCTACACAACAGCCGCGTACAACGATTAACTTTAAGCATTACTTACGCAAAATTCAATTTGTAAAATAACTGTTTCAATCGCTATTCAACCCCTGATTATTTTCGTCAATTATTCAACAACACGTATTAATATATTGAATAGTTTTGCATATACTACCTAAATGATAATTAAATAACTCCTGCATTCCTACTCAGTCTGTAGTGAGGTACTATTTATCTGGGCTTCTCAGATACATGAGTGCTCGTTTTTCCAAAATAATTATATAAAACAACTTAAACACCATTTAGTGAGGATGAAAAATATGCATAATTTATTTGGTAAAAGGACACTGGCGTTTCTTGCCGCACTGTCCTTAGGCCTAGTCAGCGCTGTCAATGCAGCAGAGATCAAGTCTGAAAAGGCATTCGCCGATAAGAAAAGTGTACTGCAAATTTCCGACCCCAACCCCTTCAAACAAACGCTGGTACTCAATGTTGCCAGTAATCTGATTAAAGCCTATGGCACCGACAAAGTAGATATAGAGATTGTTGCTTTCGGGCCTGGTCTGCGACTCCTGTTTGAAGAAAATATTAATCAGGGACGAATCCAGGGACTTGCCAGTGAAGGTGTCAGGTTTGCGGCCTGTAAAAATACCATCAAAGGCATGGGCAAAAAACTTGGCCATCCACCAGCCTTAAACCCCAACGCCGTCAAAGTATCTGCGGGAGTCGTACGCATTATCGACCTGATGGATGCCGGATACACACTAATTAAGCCATAATTGCTCTAAGGGAGATAAAAATAATGAAATTACTAAAAAAAGCACTTATAACTGCCGCCTGTGTGGGTAGCGTGTTAGCAGCCGGTCAGGCGCAAGCAGTCAACTGGTTGATGCTACAGGGCACTGAAAAACCGGGACAGGCAGCGCGCGCCAAAGTATGGGGCTACATCGACGTCCAATATCAAAATGACAACTCTGATGCCAATGCTGCAAATAAATATATTGCACCTAAATTGATTGGCCCTGATCTCAAATCACAATCGGCATTTAACGTCAGTGGTGCCCGCATAGGCGTACGAGGAACAGGCATGCCTCTGGACAGTAATGTGAATTACTTCCTGCTAGCTGAATTTGGAAATAACGGTATTACAGAACCTGGTGGTGCCTTCGCGAAATTGACAGATGCCAGCATTACTTTGAATCATATCCCCGGTGCACGAGTCCGTACCGGATTGTTTAAGTACCCTGGCGCAGAAGAGGGTCTTCAGGCAATCATTCAATTTGACTGGGTGAACTTTACCGAAGTCACAAATCAACTAATGCTGGAACGTTTTCCAAATCAAAATTACACAGCTAATGTCCCATCCCAACCTATCCCGGTAAATGAAGACCTACAGGGCTTTGATAATAGTGTAGGCGCCTTCCGTGATGTCGGCATACAGCTTTTTGATTCCTTCCGTGTTGGGGATGATAAAAGCTGGGACCTGAGCTATGCACTGATGGTAGGTAACGGTAATGGCCTCAACTTCTCCGACAATAATAGCAAAAAAGACATCTATGCTTACTTCTCGGCAGAAAAAGTCTTTGGTGGAAATGGCCCATTTCGAGAAGGCTTAAAGTTCCTCGGCTGGTCACAAAGTGGTGTCCGCAGTTATGACGGCAATAATGACGGTGTTAGCGAGAATTATGACCGTGACCGCTGGGGTGTTGGTTTAAAATTCAAAAAATCTAACTACCGCTTTACTACCGAATTCATGTCAGGTGACGGTATGATTTTTGTCGGTGTTGCAAACCCAAGCTTTGGAATAGGCCCGGGTGCAGGTAACCCCGGGGGTGCAGGTAACGGCCTGCTCGGTAAAGCCGATGGCTGGTATCTGGAAGGCGGATATCGCTTCAATAAGTCCAAATTTGAACTTGAACTTAGATATGATACATACGACCGACTAAAGGATGATAAGTTTGAAATGGAGTTTCATACATGGACTGCTGGCGTTAACTACTTCTTTAATAAGAAGACACGTTTAACACTTAACTATGCTGCGCGTGACTATGAAGCGATTAACTTTGCCTCAGGAGCAGGCCCCAATGCAGAGCTAGAGGGTGTAAATGGAAGGTCATCTATACTGTTGAGACATATTTTCTAAATCAGCATAAAATCATGATTTTCTCCTTCAAATCTGAAATGCAATAAAAAACCCGGCTGCTGGCCGGGTTTTTTATTGCTTATTACTTGGGTAATACATTTTAAGGTTTATATTTTACGTAAACCCTAATACATAAAACAATCTTTTAGCCTCTACCCCTCGCATCCATATAAGCCTGCTCAGAAATCTTATGATAATTAATTACCTTATCTCGATAGGACTTAAATGATTTGTATACTTTGGCTGAGAAAGGGTCTCTTTCAGCCAGCTCTTCAACCACCTGATCAGATAGCTTCTTCAAAGATGACAATACATCGTCAGGGAATTTTCTTACATCCACTTTGTGTTTATTGACCAGAGTCTGAAGTGCATCATTATTCCGAGTTGTGTATTCAGCCAGCATATCCTGGTTGGCTACACGGCAGGCATTCAACACGATTACCTGCAAATCAGCTGGCAGGCTCTTCAGGGCTTTCTTGTTGATAATCGCTTCTAATGTAGTACCTGGTTCATGCCAGCCGGGATAGTAGTAATGCTTGGCTGCTTTATAGAAACCAAATGCCAGGTCGTTGTATGGCCCAACCCATTCAGTTGCATCAATAGTTCCCGATTGCAGTGCAGTAAACAGCTCACCACCCGGTAAGTTAACCGGTGTCCCTCCAGCCCGCTTCAATACTTCACCACCCAGTCCCGGGATACGCATTTTCAGGCCTTTCAGATCACCAACATTGTTAATTTCCTTATTAAACCAGCCGCCCATCTGCACGCCGGTGTTACCCGTAGCAGCAGGTACCAGGCCAAACTGGTCATACAATTCTGTCCACAGCTCCATGCCACCGCCGTGATAAAGCCAGCCGTTCATTTCCTGTGCTGTCAAACCAAATGGAACTGCTGAAAAAAACTGTGTTGCCTCAGATTTTCCTTTCCAGTAATAAGCACCGCTATGGCCCATTTCAGCTGTGCCATCGTAAACCGCATCAAACACTTCCAGCGCCGGCACCAATTCTTTAGCACCGTAAACTTTCACCATTAAGCGGCCACCGCTCATCTCACCAATTAATTTCGCGAGGAAATTAGCCCCGGTTCCCAACCCAGGGAAATTCTTTGGCCACGAAGTGACCATTTTCCAATGAAAGGTAGATCCAGCATGGACCGCCGGCGCAGCGAGTACTGAAGTCCCCAGGGCCGCGCTGGCCAGACCGGATGTTTTTATAAATTCTCTTCTTTTCATGATTTATCTCTTAAGGGTATTTAATACAGATGCCATTTTCTTCATTGCGGGACTGGTTAGCAGCATCTTCGACCCTGTCTAATAAACTCTGCAAATCCTCACCACGCTGGAACTCAGTCATACCAATCCATACTGAGATAGTATCAGCATAGCCCTCGGTCTCTCCTTGCTCAAGATTTCCACGCAGTCTATCCGCAACAATAGCGGCACCTTTAATATCTGACTCAGGGAGCAAGACCATGAATACATTTTCTTTAAATCGGCCGATGCGATCAGGCATTCTAATTGATTCTGTCATCAATCCGGCCATGTT
>DAOVWW010000268.1 GCA_030636465.1 Gammaproteobacteria bacterium | reverse complement strand
TTCGAAATCAAGTTTTTGTTCTTTTGCTTCAATGCTTTTACTTATATGAGTAAGTACATCGCTGCCCAGCTGCGATAAATTTGCTAACTTAATTGTCTGTTGGGTTGAAGAATCTGTATTGCTGATTACAACTTTACTCTGATTTTTATAGGCAAATGTCTCACCTTCAGCATTTATCAGCACAACCTCAGAATTTGGAGTTAGCTGGTATTTCGAAATTGTATGGCTCAGGTTCTCCAATGAGATGTCAAACATTACAACCACACCAGGCGCTGCAGTCCTGGACATGGCCGTTAGCCCAACCAGTCCGCTATCATAAAATAAATAAGGCTTAGTTGCATGAGGGGTATCTGTGGCCTGTTGATACCAGGGGCGGGTGCGCGGATCGAATTGAGTTGTGATGCCTGAATTGCGTGATATTTCATTCAGTTCATCATCATAGTAGATAGTATAAAGTTTGCCAGTTTCAAAGTTTTCTTCAGGATCTGAGACTTTTAAATAAAGAGCAATAAATGAAGATTCAGCAGGCACCTGATATTTTTCACGCTTAAACTCAGTGTTTATTTTATGTGCGCCGAAATAATCGCCATTTGCGTAACCTAAACCGACAGAATACAGGGAAGGATCAGCATCAATTATGGCTTTAAAGTTAGTTAGATAAGAAGTGCGTTCGGCAAATGTATCTGCGTGTATAAGTGGGGATAAACGAAACTGGTGTAGTCCACCACGAATGGAACCGTAGGTGGCTTTAAAATCCAGGATTAGTTCCTGGGTTATTCGGTCATACAGCTCATCAGCTGAAGCCAGCATAATGTCCGAAGTCTTATTAAAACTTTGCCAGCTCAGCATTATCCCTAAGATAATGGTAATAGAGATAAATAATGTGCTTATAGCAATTTGCAGCGAGTATTTTTTTCGCAAGGATATAGCACTCTGTTCAGCTTATGGCGCTTTTTAGTGTAACACTTGTTGCTAGCTTTTTACCTGCATTTGAATATCCTGCCAGGGAGGGTAACGCAAAGGAATATATTGAAGCCCCGAGAGAGGAGCAGAAAACATGGCTGCAGCTATCCCGGGGGGGGGGGTAGGCTGTAGTCAGTTAATGTGCATGACCATGAGAAATTTCATCTTCTGTTGCATCTCTGATGCTTATAATCTCGACATCAAAATTCAGAGTGACACCAGCTAAAGGGTGATTGGCATCAACAGTGACTTCCTCGCCTTCAACGCTTTTTACCACGATATGCTGTACCGAGCCGTCAGATGCCTTTGCTTCAAACGACATGCCTGCTTCAATAGATTCAACGCCCTGGAATGCTGCTTTGTCTACTACCTGAATAAGTTCCGGGTTGATTTCCCCATAGCCCTCGGCAGGTTCAACTTTTACCTTCTGGCTATCGCCTTCTGATTTGCCAACGAGCTCCTTTTCAAGCCCGGGAATAATATTTCCTGCACCATGCAGGTAAGTTAATGGTTCAGCACCCTCTGAGCTATCTAGTACATTCCCATCATTGTCAGTTAACTTGTAATGCATACTGACAACCAACTTGTCACCGATTAATAAAGACATAATTCCTCCATGTTATTAAATAATTAAATTCAAAATACAGGCCTGGAACATGCGTATAAGATTCGTTCAAAAGGCTCTGATTTGATTATATGCTGTCATTACTCCAAAACTTCAATCCCTGAGAATAAAGACTCAGATTATAATTTCTCTTACTCAAGAAAATGTCCCGATGTCTTTCGGGGTATTGGGTTTCTCACTGACTCAGATGTTAGAATACAGAGTATATCAGGAGCTCCGGGAGCAGATGGGTAATCGTAAATGAGCCAACAGGATAACCAAACTGTAACTGTAATACCTGAGCGCTTGCATGGTAAACGGGTTATAACCATTCTGTATTTTTCCGCACTGGCAAAACGGCTAGGTTTAGAAAGTGAGACAATTACCCTGCCCGAAGAAATACTGAGCATAGAAAATCTTATTCCATGGCTAATGACCCGTCGTGGCGATTGGCAAAAAGCACTGGCTGAAAACCTGATAATTTCAATAAACAGATGTGTTGTCGAGTTGAAGCAAACAATAAGCAATAAAGATGAAATTTCTCTTGCCCTGTTCGATGAAGAGAATATTAATTAAGGAGTAATTACTTGGATATCAAAGGCCCGATTAAGTATGCAATGGAAAAGAACCCCAATGGCCTGGTAACCGCCATTCATATCAGTTTTACGGGAATATTCCGCTTACTAAATACAGAGAAGAAAAAGCAGGTTCTGGAAGGCTACCTTGCTGAATTAACAAGAAATATTGAAGCCGAGATGAACGATCAGGAGCGGCAGGGTATGTTACTGGTGCAGCAGCTAGTAGAACAATTACTACCCCCTATACTGGCGGGTGAAATAGATCTTGATGAGACGACGGTTATTGAAGTTGAACAGGAGCATTCCATCTATATCAAAGATATTAGCGGCAACGCATAACAGATAAATAACCTTCAGGAAGCAATTATGAAAATAGCCATCATTAGCGGCAGTCACCGCATCAAATCTCAAAGTGAAAAAGTTTCCAGATACATTGAGTCAGCCTTATCATCAAAAGAACTATGCAGTGATACCTGGTTATATAATCTTGCAGGTAACCCCCTGCCGCTCTGGGAAGAGGCAATATGGGACAAAGAGCCTGCCTGGGAAGAGCGTCTTAATCCCATTCGAGAACAATTACAGTCCTGTGATGGACTGGCTATCGTTGCTCCGGAATGGCACGGACAGGTGCCAGCCGGGTTAAAGAACTTTTTTCTAATGCTGAGTCGCTTTGATGTGGGTCACAAACCTGCAATGATCGTTAGCATATCTTCTGCTGATGGCGGATCTTACCCGGTGGCCGAATTGCGCATGAGTAGCTACAAGAATAACCGTATTTGTTATATCCCCGAACATGTCATCGTGAGGAATGTAGAGTCCGTTTTGAATAACGATCCAGGCGACAATAATGAAGCTGCAGACGGATATTTCCGTGAAAGAATTGGTTGGACGCTGGATGTGTTGCTGGCATATGCCGGTGCGCTGAAGCCTGTCAGGGAATCGGGTATTACTTTAAATGAAAAGTTTGGTAATGGCATGTAGCTATGTCGTTCATTTCTTTTATACGGAGAAAAGAAACGAAGCAAAGAAAAGCCGTTCTATAACAGAGAAAAATTAATGAAATTAAACGATTCTGTAACTGCCATAAAATGGCAAGATGACCACCTCAAGCTGCTTGACCAACGATTACTACCTCACGAGGTAGTCTGGCTGGATATCACTAATACTGATGAAACAGTATCTGCCATCCGCGATATGGTCGTGCGCGGAGCGCCGGCAATTGGTATCACGGCTGCTTATGGTATCGTCATGGCTGCAGCCGCCCAATACCAGAAAT
>DAOVWW010000126.1 GCA_030636465.1 Gammaproteobacteria bacterium | reverse complement strand
TCTTCCCATTCAGGCTGGTTAGCCGTGATAGTACGGTCCAGCAGAAGAAAGAAATCTTTTAGCTGTGTCTGTGTCTGCGCCAGAGAAAGGATGTCCAGATCATAAAGTTTATCAAGGTCCTGTACATCCAGGATTTCACAGGCCCGGCTGTTATGTGTACGCAGCTTGCGATTGGCATCGAACGAAAGCACCCCTGATGAGAGATGGCTTAGTACAGTTTCCAGATATGTATGCTGTTCAACCACTTCTTTCTGGCTTTGTTCAGCGTTTTCACGTGCCCTGGCAATTTGTTGCGTCATGCGATTGAATGACTTTATCAGGATGCCCAGTTCATCATGGCTGGTAACAGGAAGTTGTGTATTGTAATTGCCATCGGCGACAGCCTGCGTGCCTTCTGCCAACTCGCGTAGCGGTGATGCAAGTCGACGGGCTGAAAAAGTAGCCGTCCATACCGCAAGCAGCAGGGTCATCAGGCTCACCAGGCTTAAGGTCATGATAAACCCGAATTTCATTGGACCACGTAAATATAGCAGGCGGTCATACTCGCCTATCGCTGCATTAATGCTAGCTTCCAGATTAGCAAAACGAAGAGGAATGGGTTTGATCGCCTGCAGTATATGCGGGGGCTTTCCAACTATTGAGGGGGGTACATAAACGGCGATTCGCAAAATCTGGCTGCCATCTACACCGGTTTCCTGATCGGCATAAACACCATTATTGTCTAATGTACTGAAGACACGCTCATCAGGCTGAGATGGCAATAAAGTTCCTGTTTGTGCTGAGCTGGATGCGAGAATTCTCCCGCCTTCAGTGAACATGGCGGTTTCATTGTATCCTTCATCACGTCGAATGCTGTCTAGCAGCCGAATCAGCTCGAGACTGTCTGTTGCCCGGGCTACATCGGGCACGTGGCGCATCAGTGTATCAACCTGTCCTTCTTTCAATGATTTCAATGACACCTGGCCGAGCAGGGTAGCATCTGACATGGCCTGTTCTATGCGCACATCAAACCAGCTATCAATACCATGGCTGAGAAACTGAATGGAAATGTAATAGACTACCGATAAGGGTAAAAAGGCCAGCAGGGTAAACATCCCTACCATGCGCAATGTCAGTCTTGAGCCAATGACTTTTGCCCGAACCTGCTTGATCAGTTTGTAAATGCTGCCAAGGTTGAGTACCAGCAACACGATGATGCCGACCAGGTTGATGACTAGCAGCGGTGCATAAAGATCTGTCAGCTGTGTTGTGTTCTGCGCAGCAAAACTCAGCAGCAGCAGAGCTGCAAGCAGCGATAACGAGAGTATCAATGCCGGCACGGGGCCAGCAATGATACTTCTTAACGTTCTAGCGGCCACTCTGTCCACTTGCTATTTAAATGCCAGGATGAAGAGAAATATGCCAGAGGCCGCATCATTGCCGGCAGCTGCCCCAGCTCAAGTTTGATGCGTGCTTCGAGTCTGTATTCTTTATTCTCAGCCAACGGGGAGGGTAAAGGCAGACTCAGATCATTGAATGCACCTAACCTTTCCAGAGCTGCATGCTGGCTATCAAATGTTTCTTCCTGGTTTAAAAGGTCTGGTCGACTTACCACATATTCATCGGATACGGGCTTATAGGATATGGCGATGGGAACGGTCCAGACGGCAATTTCTTTGTCCCACATGTAATTTCGTACACGGTGCAGTACAAACTCCATCTTTAGCTGTATCGGGATGCTTTTACTCAGAGCCTTTCTAACATCATCTGTCAGTTTCAGCGTCAGTTTGCCGTCCACCTGGATTGCCTGCCCGTCCTGGACAGCTTCTATCTGATCTATGCTGAAGCCCCTGCCATAGGCGGTGCCGGAGCAGATAGAAATCAGTAGCAACAGGAAAAAGGTGAAAAAAGTGTTAGTTTTTTTGCAGGCAAGCATAAAAGAAGCCATCCATATTGTGATCGCCTGGTAGAATCTGAATTCCATGTTGGCGTGACTGGCCATAGTGTACATCTATATTAAGTTCTATTGCAGTCTCTTCTCGCGCAAGAAATTTATCAATAGTCTCTTCGTTTTCCTGTGGCAGGATCGAGCAAGTTGCATAGAGCAGTTTACCCCCGCTCTTTAATAGCGGCCAGAGCGCCCGCAATAATTCCAGTTGTAAAGCTGCGAGTCGTTCGATGTCGGACTTTCTACGCAAAAGTTTTATATCAGGATGGCGGCGGATAACGCCAGTGCCTGAACAGGGGGCATCCAGTAATATTCGATCAAACTGTTTACCCTGCCACCATGACTCAGTCTTGCAGGCATCTCCTTCCAGGACCTCAATTTCAAATCCCAGCCTTTGCATGTTTTGATTAATGCGTTGCAGGCGTTGAGGATCTAACTCCAGGGCAGTTAATTCAAGATTGCCTGCCGTGCTTTCAAAAATGTGCGCGGTTTTTCCACCCGGTGCAGCGCAGGCATCCAGTACACGCTGGCCGCTTTTTACATCCAGCAGGCTAGCTGCAAGTTGCGGCGCAATGTCCTGTATCGATACCTGTCCATCATTAAAACCAGGTAAGCTTTCTACCGGGCAGGGTGTTTCCAGTGTGATCCCGCTGGCGACGATTTCACTGCTGCTGCAGCTGATATTTGCTGATTTCAGCAGTTCCAGATATTCATCTCTGCTGTTACTCAGGCAGTTTACCCGCAGCGACAATGGCGCCTGCTTATTATTTTCTGCAGTTATTTCCTGCCAGTCATTTGGCCATGACTCCTGCAGGATCGTCAGTAGCCATTCCGGGTGAGAGCTGGTTGCAGTAGCAGAATTGTTTATTCTTTTTTCCAGTTTGTCGGCTTGCCTTAGATAGTTTCTTAGGACGGCATTTAACAGACCCCTGGCCCATTTCTTTTTTATTACATTAACCAGGCTGACTGTTTCAGAGACCACGCCGTGCCTGGCGATATCTGTTTTTGACAGCTGGAACAACGCTGTTAGTAAAAGAAAATGCAGGTCACGGTTTTTACGCGGTAAAGGTTTGTCCAGCAACATCGAGAGTAAGGCGTCAAGCTGGTGATACCAGCGCAGTGTGCCGAGACAGATGGATTTTGCAAACGAAGCGTTACGCGGGTCAGTTAACTTAGCAAGTCCCGCCTCAGCAAGAGCATTGTCGCTGTTTAAGCCCTTGTCTGCTACAAGCTGCACAGCCCTGGAGGCAACAAGCCGGGGGGATGGTTGTTTTGATTCAGGCATTTGCATTATCCCCTAGTTTTTTCCCGGTTTGCAGTGGTATGCCATTCAGGAAATCGGCAGCAGGCAGTATTTTTCCACCTGCTCGCTGTAATTCAGTTATCAGCAGGCTGCCTTCTCCGCAGGCAATTCGGATCCCTGATTTGTCGGCAGAGAGTATGCTGCCTGGTTCGGACTGGTGGGATTCATTGTTGCTTTCAGCCTGCCAGATACGCAGTACCGTATCTTCATAGGTGGTTTGTGAGCCGGGCCAGGGGTTAAAGGCTCGTATTTTGCGCTCTAGTTGTACACAACTTTCCGCCCAGTTGATTGCCGATTCATTGCGGCTGAGTTTTTTTGCGTAGGTGGCAAGTTCCTGCTGTTGCGGTATAGGTGTTTTCTGAAATGAATCGAGTTTTGCCAATACCTCCGTTATGGCCCTGGCGCCAACCAGTGACAACCGATCATGTAAATCTTCAGCTGTATCAGTAGTTTCTATTTTGACAGGAAAGGTGGCAAGTATATCGCCAGTATCCAGGCCTGCATCCATCTGCATAATCGTGATTCCCGATTCGATGTCGCCTGCTTCTATTGCCCGGTGGATAGGGGCTGCACCGCGCCAGCGGGGCAGTAAGGAAGCATGAATATTAAGGCAGCCAAATTTGGGGGTTTGCAATATTTCAGCGGGCAGGATTATGCCATAGGCCACAACAACCATGACGTCTGCCGAGAACTCTTGCATTCTTGTGGCCGCATCTTTCATTGTTGCAGGCTGCTCAATGACGAGTCCGTATTTCTGGGCGCAAAGTTTCACTGGCCCGGCTTGCGTTTTTCTTCCTCTGCCAGCCTGACGGTCAGGCTGCGTGTAAACGGCAACGATTTCATGCCCGGCAGCCAGCAGGGCTTCCAGGGCCGCAACTGAAAAATCCGGAGTACCAGCAAAGATGACTCTCATAATTAGATGATTGTGATTGTTGTCAGTGAATTATCAGGAAAGGCGTAAGGCTTTCTGCATTTTTTTTCTAATTCGAGCCTGTTTCAAATGCGATAAATAATCAACAAAGACCTTGCCATCAAGATGGTCAATTTCATGTTGAATGCAGATGCCTAACATGCCCTTTGCATCCAGCTCAAACACATTACCTTCTCTATCCTGCGCGCGTACACGAATATTTTCACAACGCTGTACCTGTGCATAAACCCCGGGGACAGACAAGCAGCCTTCTTCGTGTTCAGCAAGCCCGTTAGATGAAACTATCTCAGGGTTTACCATGGAAAGTAGTGAGTCCTTACTTTCGCTTATATCTACTACTATTATGCGCTCCAGTACATTAACCTGTGGGGCTGCCAAACCTATGCCCGGAGCCTGGTACATGGTTTCGCTCATGTCTTCGATTAGCTTTTTTATGCGCTCGTCTACTTTTTCGACGGGCTTTGCTATTTTATGGAGTCGCTGATCGGGATAGATTAGTATATCGAGTAGAGCCATGTTCTGATGAGTGTAAGAGATTAAATATAATGGAATTATACCCTGTGGTGTATTTATAGGGCTTTTATTTGGTATTTTCTTATAATATTTAACTGTTTAATAGCAGAGAAAGCTTGCTCTCAACCTGTTTTGCGTTGTAAGTTAGAGCGAAATATGGAGAAATCACTTTAACTTGGTGCTATGATCCATTGAAAACCCGATGGAAGTACATCTTTAGTTGATAGCCGACATGGCTATAAGTGATGTATTCATCTAGACTGCCGGAAAAGACGGGATAGACCACATGAAGATTCGTAACACACTAAAATTTGTACTTCTCTTGATGGCAATAGCTGTATCGACAGCAGTAAATGCCTCTAATATTGAGCTGGCAGACAATCACCCAGTTGATTATACCGTCGTAGAAGGCGATACCCTGTGGGGCATTTCAGGTAAATTCCTCAAAGATCCCTGGCGCTGGCCGGAAATCTGGAAGCAAAACAACCAGATCCAGAATCCTGATTTAATCTACCCGGGTGACCACCTGGTGCTGAGATACAACAACGGGCAACCCTATCTTGAGCATCTCAGTGGGCGCGACAGGGCAGCTAAAAAAGTCGTGAAAATGAGTCCTGTTGTCTATATAGAAGCACTGGATGATGCTATTCCTTCAATTCCTCCAAAATACATTATGGCCTTTTTGCAGGATCGCCAGATTGT
>DAOVWW010000103.1 GCA_030636465.1 Gammaproteobacteria bacterium | reverse complement strand
TTGATCGGGGTAACCGCCGACCTGTTCGAACAAATTACGGCTAATGAATATACCCTGATCACCGGTAGCAATACCGGTCAGACGAGAACGGAGATTCATCATTTTTTCCACAATGCGTAACAGCATTTTCCTGCCACTAAGTCGTACATCAAATCTTCCCCAGGTAAATGTACCCGTTGTGACAGCAGTAATAATGAGTTTGTCCGCCTGTTCAGGTAATTCACTATCCGCATGAAGAAACCACAATACATCACCCTTTGCCTGTTTGGATCCAGCATTCATTTGCAGCGACCTGCCTGCTGAAGTTTGCAAGACTGTATCGGCCAGTGATTTTGAGATCACAACCGTATCATCCTCACTGCCACCATCAACCACAATCACCTCGTGACCACGATCTCGATAAGGCTGCAGGGCACATAAAAGCCGCCCAATATTCTCAGCCTCATCACGTACCGGTATTATGATAGAAATCTTCATCTAATCTTTTGTCTTTCGTCCTTCATATTTTGATTTCCCATTCCCCTTTAACCTTTCCCCTGCCTTTAAAGCGCGCCGCTACAACTACATCCCTGGCCTGCGGTACAACCATAGCAATGATCACCCGTTACTATCGGGTTACCAGTAAGCTCATCAATCTGAATATCGCGGAGATGCATTTTTTTCTGGTCCGCGAATTTCATAGGCAAATCCAGCATCTGGTTAAAATCGCAATCATAAACATAACCCAGCCAGTCCACACTGATCAGGCTGCTACACATCACTCCCTGAAGGTTTGAGGCCTGGTAAGACTCATGAAGTAACTGCATATAATCGTCAAACTGGCCTTTTGATATAAGCATACTGCCGAAACGCATAATCGGCATGTTCACAAGGACAAATAGTTTGTTAAAGACCACCCCTTCCCGCTGTTGTAATTCCCGTTTGTAATCAGACTCCAGTGCATATTGCGGTGGAGGAAGGCTCGCTCCCTGGGGGTTATACATGAGGTTAAGTATTAGTCCGGATCCGCCTTTTCCATATCCCAGGGCATTCAGCAAACGTAAACCATCTATGCTGGTCTGGTAGACACCTTTACCGCGTTGCGTCTCGACATTTTCTTTCAAGTAACAGGGTAATGAAGCAACTACTTCGATCTGATTTTTAGCCAGGAACTCGGCCAACCCTTCCTGCCCGGGTTCGCTTAGTATTGTCAGATTGCAGCGATCAATGACATGAACACCAAGTTTACGAGCCTGCTCTACCAGGTAGCGAAAGTTTTCATTCATTTCCGGAGCACCGCCGGTGAGATCCAGGGTTTTGATATTTGATTTCTTCAGAAAAGCGATCAGTTCATCCACAGTCTGCCGCTGCATTTGCTCTTTACGGTTTGGCCCGGCATCAACATGACAATGCTGGCAGGTCTGGTTGCAGAGATACCCAAGGTTCACCTGCAAGGTCTCAAGCTTTCCACGCCTTATAGCAGGGAAATCAGTTTGTTCCAGTAATGGTAGTGTTGCTAGCATTTTACAAATGGTCCTTCAGGGTAGTAATTTATTTATCCAGCCTACCAGCTTGCGGGTACGCTCGCTGAAAAGCTTCTCACCGTAATAGGTGTTGACCGTTCTCCTGCTTATCTGAGCCAGTGTAGGATAAGCATGTATGGTGGCTGAAATATCTCCAATCTTTAGTCCAGCCTGCATCGCCAGCACGATTTCATGAATCAGCTCGCCGGCATGCGGCCCCAGTATTGTTGCACCAAGGATTTTACCTTTGCGGGAAATCAACTTCATCTCTCCTACCGTTTCGACCTCAGCCAGGGCACGATCTATATCGCGAAATGGAAAGCTCAGAACATCAACATCCAAACCCTGTTCTTTTGCCTGTTTCTCGGTAATCCCTACACGGGCCAGTTCCGGATCACTGTAGGTGACCCAGGGTACAACCCGATAGTTGGTTTTCTTCGGGAAGCGGAATACCGCGTTACTGATGACGATACCGGCCTGGTATTCCGCCATGTGGGTGAATGGGTAAGGGCCTGCGACATCGCCACAGACAAAAATATGCTTTACCGTACTGCGCAGACGTCGGTCTACCTTGATGCCTTGCCTGTCATACTCAACACCAGCCTTATCGAGGCCCATACCTTCTACATTCGGACTTCTGCCTACGGCAACCAGTAATGCATCAGCCTCAATTTCTAAATTGCTGTTATTTTTGCTACTACATCGAATGAGATATTTGTCACCTGATTTACTCACCTCTTCTGCAGAGGTTGAAACAAGGATTTTTAAACCTTCGTTTTTTAATTGCCCTGCCAGCACATCACTGATCTCACTGTCTTCCTGTGGCAGCAGATGCGGCAAACGTTCGATTATCGTCACAGTACTGCCTAAGCGTGCGAATGCCTGCGCCATCTCCACACCGATAGCACCGCCTCCGAGCACCACCAGTCTTGCTGGCAAGTCGCGTAATGAAAAGATACTTTCATTGGTCAGAAAAGAAACTTTATCCAGTCCGGGAACCGGTGGAATGAAGGGACTGGAACCGCTGGCAATAACAAATCGACGCCCCTGTATAGATTGGCCATTGACCTCAACCGTATGTGGATCGGTAAAACTGGCATGTCCAAATATCACCTCGGCGCCATAACTCCTAAAACGCTCAGGATCATCATGTGGTTGAATCTGATCAATGACCGATTGCACATGCTCACTGACCTTACCAAGATCCACCTCAGGCTCTACTGATTTAAGGCCAAACTCATTAGCCCTGCGCATCAAAGAGGCGACTTTTGCGGCATGAATCAGGGTTTTACTGGGAACACAGCCCGTATGCAGACAGTCACCGCCGAGCTTCTCACGTCGTTCGATGAGCAAAACTTTTAAACCCAGTTGTGCAGCGACACTGGTGACGATTAGCCCCCCTGTCCCGCCACCTATAATTACAATGTCATATTTATCCATTTATCCGTTCTGCTGCTAATTTAAGAGATATTGATACGTTTTGAGAACACTTCATAATCAATAGGTTCCCTGTATTGATAATTTATTCGTTTTACCCGGTCTTCATCAACCAGGTGATAGCGTACTTTTACCTCAACCGCCGAGACATCATTATATCGATCCTGGGAGTATTCCAGCGAGTAGCGTCGCGTCTCGCCATACGGCAGTCGTGTATCCCACAAATCCACGATAAATGGGCGCCACATCACTGTTCGTTTGAGCTTATGGCTCTCTTCCTTGATGATATTACCTTTTGCATCAAGCAGACGCAGGCTGACTGTTAGATGCCGGTCAGGAGTCCCCGTGGGCAGGTAATGCCGGGTCCCTGTATTGGTGATTTCAAAGGTGAATTTTCTTTTATTCTTCTTTGTTACTGCCTGTTCAAATAGATCAGCGGTAAAGGCTTTTTTTACCATCTCGGGATCATGGCCGCCGCGCCACAGATGTTGACGTGCCTGGCGAACGACACCACCCTCTACCAGGGGGCGTTCTACAGCAGGCATGTGGCACTCAACACAGCCCAATGAGTCAATGTCTTTAACCGATAATTCACCCGTATTATTCTCAGCTTTACTGGATGACTGGATCTCGGCAACAGTGCCACAGGGTGGAAATCGAAAAAAAGTATCCCAACGATCACCGTCGACAACGTGGCAGCGAACACAGACTTCATTTGCGCTATCCAGCTTCTTTACCGGATGCGGGGCATTGGTATTTCCGAGTATGCCCACTATTTTCCCGTCGCGATAATGGCAAGCTGCACAGGTAACACCTTCATGCTGAAGTTCAGGATCAAAATCCGGGTTGTCCTCCATGATGGGATCATACTTGTCTCTATCACGGTAGCCGAGAACATTGTGTGGTAGCTGGCGGTCCAGCGGAGTATGGCAGGAACGGCAGATGTGCTGTGCATTATCAAACTTCCAGTCAGCCTGAAAATAAGGATCGGTCCAGGCCTGGCTGTGTATTGTCGTCTGCCATTCCGTATAAAATTCCCTGTGGCAGACAGCACATTCTTCGGCCTTCAGATTCCCTAATAGTGTGGGTGTTTGAGATGTGATAACCGGCTCAGAAAATCGACCGTCAATAACGAAAATATTCATAGGACGAATAAACCGCCACGTTAGAAAAATAAATAGAACTATGACTAAAGCGACGATGATGACAGATTTTTTTTTAAACGGCATGCTCCTTCTCGCTAAAACTTTAATCGGCTTAACTTTCTATACTATCCCATGCAGGGAAATGAGGAAGCAAATACATAGCTTGCTTCACCTGGAGTATATAAAAGGTAATATTCTGGTGGTATTAGCTACAAAGTTGAGTAGCGGTGACGGCACCCCCGATGCCGACACCTGGTACGTCAACTATGCATTGCGTGAGTCATCCCTGGCCCCGAAATTGTGAGGTTTAAAAACCAGCCATAACGGCATCCTTATCCCATTGCCTGGCCTGTTCGAGAATCGTTTTAGAGCTAATCACCTCAGGATCATAGGCCACTGTAAGTTCATGTGGTTGTTCAGGGCTGAAATGGGCCGATACAACACCTTCACTTGAGCTTAGTGTCTCTTCAAGCTTCGCCCGTTGTTCAGCCACTAAGTCTGGATGAACGTGAATTAAAATATCAACTATATCCATGATGCTCTCCTTTGCCGGTATACCGGCGAGTTGTTGTGGTAAACAATGAACAGACTCAACTGCTCAAAATCTCATTTCTTCTGTTTAAATTCTTCCTAATCAATATTACTCCACCGGATATCCATTTGCATTCCAGTCGGTCATGCCTCCCTTAACCACGTGAACATCAGCGAAGCCATGGCTAGTGAGAATCTTCGCTGCCTTTTCCGAACGTCTATCCGTGGTACAGACCAGAGCAATAGTCTTTTCCAGATCTTCATCAAGTTCTGGCAAACGCTGCTCAAATTCTTCAAGAGGCAAATTAATTGCTTGAGAGATACTCCCCATCTTTCCGACAAAGTCCTCGGCAGTCCGCACATCGACGATATGCAGATCGTCACCTGAATCAATTATTATTTTCAGCTCAGTGACACTGATCATGGGTTTCTTTCTTAACTGCCCAATCAGCCGCGGAAGAAATGCGACCAGTGCCAGTAAACCCAGCGCCAGCATTCCTTTATGGATCAAATCGCCACCGCCGCCTATTGCTTCTCGACCTACATATCCGAGATAGGTATAGGCAATCGCTCCCGGCAGCATGAATATGTACGAGGCAACAACATAATGGATAAGCTTTATGCCAGTCAGGCCTAATGCATAATTCAAAAGATTGAACGGAAACAGCGGCACCAGGCGAACAAAAGCGACAAATCGCCAGCCTTCTTTCTCTACCCCATCCATCAAGGTCTTGATGCGCCCCCCCGTCTTCTTTACGACCCAATCATGGGCAAGGTAGCGAGCAATAAGAAAGGATCCCAGGGCGCCGAGAGTCGCACCTGTTAGATTGACAAAAGTCCCCATTACCGGGCCAAATAAAGCCCCGCCTGTGAGCGTTAATACCGAGCCGGGTAAAAAGAAAAGGGTGCCCACTGCATAGATTAAAATATAGATAATGGGGCCCGCACTACCGGCTTCTTTTACCCAGTTCTCCAGTAATTCAGCATTAAATAATTCGCGATAGTTGATTGCAAGGGCAATGCCTGCAGCCAGTAGTAAAAACAGAGCAATACGAATCCATTTTGCCTTCATCGGTTTTTCTCCTCATCATCTCCGCCCCACTGACGACGATTAATCGCATACTCAGAAATCTCTCCACGGAAAGGCAGCGTCAAAATGCCGGTGATCCACGAGACATCTTTTGCATCATGATATTTATGGATGCCGATAGTCATGCTTTCATGTCCTCCTCGTGGCTGATCTCTATACGTACCAAACAGGCGGTCCCACCAGGGCAGACTGAAACCAAAATTGCTGTTGGCTTCATCATCCTCCACCGAATGATGCACCCGGTGCATATCAGGCGTCACTAGCACCCAGCGCAGAACACGGTCGAGGGTTGGTGGTAAACCAACATTACCGTGATTAAACATGGCGGTTACATTTAGGATTACCTCAAACAGAATAACCGCAACCACAGGCGGACCAAGCAAAAGAATGGTGGCAAAC
>DAOVWW010000273.1 GCA_030636465.1 Gammaproteobacteria bacterium | reverse complement strand
TGAGGTAATCAACCAGGGAAGTAACGCCACCTATTTCAGGTTGTGAGGCAAGCCATACTTGTAAAGCTTCAATAACTTTAAGATTGCCCGGTTGTTTGAATGCATTTTTATAGTTGGCATGTACCACGATATTGAAAGAATTAATCCCATTGAGCTTGTCGTTGGCATGCTCGAATGCCTGTCTTATTTCTGAATCTTCGTGAAAATTTGAGATGTGCTCAGCACCCACCCGTAGCTGGGTCATACTGATAACGGCAATGACAAACACCAGTGCTGCGACAATAAATATCTTACCCCGGTGTGTCGCATCAAAACTTGCAACGCGCTGAGTAATACGATCAAATATGGCGTTATTAATCGGCTGTGCAGAGTTCTCCACGGGCCGTGTCCAACGTTGCAAAAGCACGATTAAAGCAGGTGTAAAAACCAGGGTAACAATTGTCGCATATACCACGCCCATCACGGAAAACAAACCAAATTCGCGAATGGCACTCAACTCATTCAGATACAGCGATGAAAAACCAACAGCGGTCGTCAGGCCTGCAAGCAATACCGGTAGTGCAACTTTGCGCAGGATCTCTGCGGCTTCCCGTTCATTAACCTGTCGCATCCTCATCGGCTGACGAAAATCAGAAACCGCGTACATCGAATAGGATAAAGTCAGAATCATCAACAGAGGTGGTACCAGGGCCGTTAATAAATTAAGCGAATATCCCATAGCGGAAATCGTCGCCACGGTCCAGGTAACTGAAATGATGACGGTAGCTAATGGCACCAGCGCGTTGATCAAACTCCGGTGCAGTATCCAGAGTAAAACTGTCATCACCAGCGCGATCAAGGGTGGAAAATAAACGAGGTCACTGAGTATCAGATCCGTGGTTGCCAGCTTTATGCGTGGCGCGCCTGTGACCCAGACTTGTGCGCCTGTTACATCCTGACTGACAATTTCATCCACGGCAGAATTCACCTGCTTCAAAAACTCGTGACCAGGTGTATTTTCAAGATTAACAAGAATTGCCGTTGTATCACCCAGTTCTGAAACAAGCGCACTAGAAATTAATGGATTTGCCATCACGTCACTACGCAGTGCGTCATACTCCTCTGGAGTATTGGGCATCTTTTCCATCGCCGGCGCAATATCCATACCATAGTCAGTATTTCGAACCACCAGTACATTGGCAATTGAAATCACTTTCTGCACACCCTGCACCGCTTCAAGTTGATGCGTCAGACGTGCGATAAGTTCCACACTGCGCGGTGAAAATACATCATCGGACTGAACGGCAATCAACAGGGTTTCATCATTGCCAAATGTCTTACGTGTCTGCTGGTAAAACTTCCAGCCCTCGTGATCTGCTCCGAGCAGGTGCACTTCAGACATATCCACCTTGAGCTGAATATCACCATTACGAAGATCGATAATTTGTGTGAGTGCCAGCAGAAAAAGCACAACTACTGCTACAACAATGGTGCCCGGCATGCGACATATCAGCACCGAAAATGCTGTATGCAATGATAACCGGCCAGTATCACTCAAGCCCATGAAAATCCTTCAGCAGTCTGGGATCAAATACGGAATCAGGAATAGCTGGATCAATCTGAACGGCAATCACGAATAATTCAGTTTCGCTATAGTCTTTAATATCACGCATTAAAAAAGCATGCGGTATTTTGAGTCCATCAACCTGTTTTACACTGGCTGGCACTGCTGATAGTTCTTTGCGCAGCTTGCCGCCCGCTTCATAAAATTCAACTTTGCGGACAACACAGGATTGTTTATCTAAAAAAGTGATCACTTCCTCGTACTTCGAGCTGGAGGCATCAGCGGGTACCACCGCGAGTACGTACATAGACTCGCCATCAATCACTACTTCCGGCCTTTGCTGATAACCTGAAATTGTCAGCATGTTGTACAGCCACTGAAAATCTTCGTATGAAAAATCCATGCCGTACATCGATGAAGATATTCGGCTCGATGTAATACGTCGCATTTTGAATAGTCCCGGCATATAAAGGTAAATTTCCTTTTCGGGTTTCTTTTCAAGGAACAGCAGTTTGCTCCCACTGATGTCTATAGGCTGCTCGAAAACCGCCAGTAAATTTGAGTTACCATCCGCATTCAATTTCCAGTAAACGGTGGCTTCAAGAACATCCTCTTCAGACATCAACCCTTCTGACCTGAGCTGAATATGTTGTATTGCAGTTGACGCCGGTGCGTTCTTTTTTATACAGGCTTCAATTTCCGTAGCAACATCAGAAGCTACTGCAAAAACAGGAAAGATTAACAGCAACACGGCAACCATCCTGTAAGGAATAATACTTATCTTCACTACGACATCTCCATATTCAATATCCTGGCCTGTTAATAACA
The DNA here is from genome assembly GCA_030636465.1 of Gammaproteobacteria bacterium. Taxonomy (GTDB): domain Bacteria; phylum Pseudomonadota; class Gammaproteobacteria; order BMS3Bbin11; family BMS3Bbin11; genus BMS3Bbin11. The sequence continues at coordinate 1,031 of DAOVWW010000273.1, read as the reverse complement.
GTACAGGAAGCATAAACAGCCTTCACATCAAAGACAAGTCTCGCATCTTTAACGTGATTAAATAGATAACAACATTCACTCTTGCTATCAACAGATAGCACCATTGCTATATCATTTATTTACAAGCACCTCGAACCCCTGCCAGTCAGGCGGCGGTGCCTTAATTGCGTAACGCTGTGAACGCTCAATAAATATCGACAAAACCACATCGTCAGGATCTATACTAAGTGCTTCTGCAAAGATTTCGTGAGCCGCCACAAAATCACGAGAAAAATAATATTGCATAGCTCTGCTCAACTTAGCCTGTGTAGCTTCTTTAGCTGCGCGGCGTTCAGATGTCTCGACATCCAGCACCTCGTACAGTTTAATAGCCTTCTGTTTCCCCTTTACCGTCACATGATCCACCATACGAATAGAAAACTTCTCTGGATCTTCAAGACTCTGATAGGTCTGTTCGCCAATCAAGAATGGTGCATGATAAACCTTGGTGAGCTGCTCAATACGAGAAGCAAGGTTGACAGCATCCCCTACTACACCACACTTCAAACGATCACGTGCACCCACCGTACCCAGAACCAAAGGCCCCGTGCTCACTCCCAGCCCCATCTTTATTACAGGGTCACCGTTGCTGATTGACTCGCGATTGAAGGACTCAAGCGCACGCCACATTTCAATACCCGCTGCGACAGCTTGTTCCGCTGGAAGACTAAAGAGCGCCATGACTTCGTCTCCGTTAAATGAATCGATGAAGCCACCGCCAGCAGCGATGGCTTCGCCCAGTCGACTGAAATATCGATTCAAGAGTTCGATTACTGCTCCTGGCCCCAAACGTTCCACTATCGACGTAAAATCACGAATGTCTGCAAACATCACACTCATGTCCCTGGTGACATATTCACCAAGACCCACAAGTGCTATATCATCGTAGCCCAGGCTATGGAGAAACTGGTTGGGTACAAAACGCTGCTGCGCCTCAGTCAACCGCACCTGATCCTCGTAGAGCCTTGCATTTACCATGGAAATCGATGCCT
>DAOVWW010000324.1 GCA_030636465.1 Gammaproteobacteria bacterium | reverse complement strand
GAATTAATTAGGCCTTCCATTAATCCCACATCGTCCGTCACATCATTTGCAACTCCTGTTTAATGATCACTCATAAAGCAATCCTTCTAAGATGGGATCTATAAAAATGTTATATTATCTTGACAGCCTATACCGAGGTTCCCGATATTATTGAGGCTATTAATAAGGGGAATATATACCACTATATCGTCAAACCATGGGATGAGACAAAGCTGTTGCATCTCCTCGAAAAGGCAAGTGAGAAATTTTTACTTGTCATTGAAAATAAGCGTCTTGTTAAAGATCTTGAAAAAGATATCACCCAGAGAAAACGACTGGAAGGGATTCTGGTGCGGCGTGATATGGTGTTAGCCGCAGTGACAGATATAGCCGCAAATCTTCTGTTAGACAATGATTGGCGACTGTATGTGGATGAGTTTATTGCCCGATTGGGAATTGTCATGGCTGTCAGTCGAATACATGTTTATCGACATCATTACGATACAGATGACAACGTATTGGCCAGCATGAAATTTGAGTGGGTGGCAGAGTATATATCACCGCTTATTGATGACCCTTATCAACAAAATATTTCTTATAAAAAGCATAAACTTGATCGATGGATTGCAGCATTTAGCAAGGGTGAGTTAATCAGCGGAAATACCATTGATTTCCCTCAAAATGAATCAGCATGGCTTAGCAAAAGGCAAATCAAATCAATAGTTAGCTCTCCTGTAATAACAGGAGGTGAATGCTGGGGATTTATATGCTTTGAGGCGTGCAGTGAGGAAAGGGAGTGGGCACGTCCTGAACTTGACGCCTTGAAGACAGCTTCCAGTTTACTTGGAACAGCTATTCTCAGGCAAAAAATGGAGTTAGATATTGCTGCTCAGCGGGATCAGCTTGCCCATGTCGGCAGGCTTACTGCCATGGGTGAGATGGCTTCAGGCATGGGGCATGAGATTCATCAGCCTCTGTCGGTTATTAATCTTAATGCCGAGGTCTGCTACAGCTACTTGATTAAGCATGATCCAGACAGCCCAGCTGCTGAAGCTGCCAGTGAGATGAGTAGGCATGTGGAAAAAATCACGCGCCTAATTGATAACATGCGCTTTTTCTCAAGGGCATCTTCAGGGCAGTGGAAAAAGATCTGTCTTATACGGCCGTTGGAAGATGCACTTACTTTTTTTAAAGAACAGTTTCGCCTGACTTCTATTGAACTCGACGTAACAATGAACAAAAATCTACCATCGGTAAAAACTGACGCCCAGAAATTTGAGCAGATTATGGTTAATTTTTTGTCAAATGCAAGGCATGCAGTAGATGCACAAAAGGAAAAACAGGCTGATTTGGAGAAAAAGGTGACAGTAGTTCTTGATTATAAAAATATAAGCAGTGAAGAGTTGGCTACGCTAAACTTCAAAAAAGATGAAAACACTTCAAATCAGGTGATACGAGTTGAGGTGAAAGATAATGGTATCGGCATGGATGATGATACTCAAAAGCGCTGTCTTGAGCCTTTTTTTACTACAAAAACTGTGGGTGGTGGTACTGGTTTAGGGCTTTCTGTGAGTTATGGAATTGTTCAAGAACTGAATTTTCATCTTGAAATTGACAGTCAGCAAGGTGTGGGAACAGTTTTGCGCTTGTATATTCCGGTGAAAAAGGAGGACAGGTATGACGGCCTTGCAACCAGATTTGCCAATCCTGATTGTTGACGATGAACAGGATGTGACACGTGCTCTAGAACGAACACTTCGCATCAACGGTTATAATAATCTGCATTCGATTTCTGACAGTAGAGAAGTTCTCGATACGTTGGAGGAAAGCAATGCATCATTGGTTCTGCTTGATATCACCATGCCCTTTATCTCAGGTAATGAACTGCTTGAAGAAATAGTCGCCCGATATCCCTATCTGCCGGTGATAATGGCCACAGCCAGGGATTCTGCCGAGCTTGTGGTGGATTGTATGCGAAAAGGGGCTTATGACTACGTCAGTAAGCCACTCAGCACGAATCGTTTATTGGCATCGATAAGTGGTGCTCTTGAAGTGCGGGAACTGCGACGTGAAAATGAAGCGCTGCGGAATAAAGAAAGGCAAGGAGAGCTTGCAAAGCCTGCTTTTTTCCGTGAAATACTCACCCAGAATTTTGATATGCTAAGCCTGTTCAGATACATAGAGGTCATAGCTCCGAGTAGTCAGGTTGTTCTGGTCAGCGGTGAAACCGGGGTTGGAAAAGGGCTTGTGGCTCAGGCTATCCATAAGGCCAGTGGCAGAAATGGACGTTTTGTGGCGGTGAATGTGGCCGGAGTGGATGATGAGGTTTTTTCAGATACCTTATTTGGCCATGTAAAGGGTGCCTTTACCGGAGCAATTACTGACCGAGAAGGTCAGATTAAAAGGGCAGCGACTGGCACACTCTTTCTTGATGAAATCGGTGACTTAAGCTTAAAGTCCCAGGTTAAACTTCTTCGCCTGCTCCAGGAAAAGGTTTACCTTCCCCTGGGTATCGATACTACCAGGAAGACTGACGCCCGCGTCATTGTTGCTACCAATCAAAACCTAGAAGAAATGGTAGCCAACGGTGAGTTTCGAAAAGACCTTTACTACAGGATTTATGGCCACCATGTTGCTGTACCACCATTGCGTCAGCGCTTTGATGATTTACCTTTGCTGGTAAACCATTGTCTACGATTGGCTGCTGATGAACTGGGGAATCGAGGGAGAGGATTACATCCTTAACGCCGAGGGTCAGCCCGACCTCAACGATGAGAT
>DAOVWW010000328.1 GCA_030636465.1 Gammaproteobacteria bacterium | reverse complement strand
TTTTCTAAAGCTGCAACTGATCTGAATATTGAAATTGAAGCTATGCTGGTTGATGATCAGGAGGAATGGAAAGCTGCATTTGAGCAGACGAAAGACGTCGACTTTGTTATTCTCGGCAGTACTTCTGGTATTGAGAACTGGGATAAAGAAGAGCTATTACCATTTGTTAGAGCGCACGCAGATAAGTTGATTATGACGAATTATAGCTGGATGATGCCATTAGCTATGCTTGGATTTATAAAACTACCGGAAGAGCAGGGTCAGTGGGCGGGAAAAGCAGCCGTTGCTATCCACGCAGGCGTTCCGATACAACGAATACCGATTATAGCTAATCGAAAATGGGAGGTTTATGAGAATGCCTCCCTGCTGAAACTTTCAGGTATAAAAATATCAGATAGCCTGCGAGCCAGGGCAAAAAAATACAGACAGGGGCTGTAGATGTCAGCAAGTAAAAAGTTGCAAGAAAACTCTACATTAAAGGCAATATTGTTCGCTGCGCTAGTTTTATTTGGCGGAGCGCTAGTCATGCTTGCGGATCTGCAGGCAGAAAGAAAAAAGTTTCTGGATTATTCTGATTTTGTTTACCAGGGCGTAGTTCAGCGTTTGTTAACGGCTGAAGGTGTCATCACGGCACTGGTTACCTTTGGTCAGAATAGTGACATTGAAGGTGATGTTGCTGATAGCGTGTTGCAAGATCTGGTTCAAACCTACCCATATATTTATGCCCTGGCGAAACTCGACTGGGTGCGTTGGCGTGACCGTTTAGACTATGAAAAGGACATGCAGAATAGTGGCATGGCAGGCATGCTTATCCGCGAATATGATCAGAATAATGATTCCCTGATTAAGGCAAAAAGGAGGGCTTCCTACCTGGTTACAAGCTTACTGGTGCCGATGGAACCTGAGATGTCTCAAACTCTTGGTCTGGATTTGTATGTCAGTGAAGAAGTGAAAGAGGCGGTACTGCTGGCGATGAAGAACAACGCTGTTTCTTTGATCAATATTCCAGAGTTTCTTAGTGGCCATCAGGGTCTGGTTATGATGAAAAACACTTACTATGGCCGTTTGCAACCCGAGTCTTTATTAGAAAGCAAACGCCAGATAAATGGGGCGGTTATGCTTTATATAGACAAGCAAATAATGCTTTCTTCATTTATTGAACATTTTTCAAATTTTGATTTTGAACTTTCATTGCTCGATATAAATCTATCAGATACAGATGTTAGTGAGCCGCTTACAACGCAAAATAATGATCAGGTGGTTATGCCAACTACAGTAACGTTCTCGGAACACCGGGTCTTTAAGGTCGCAAACCGAGATCTGTTACTCAAAATAACCAGTAAGTATCATCCCGGTATCTTGCAGATGATAATTGCCCTGGCAGTGATGGTTCTAATTGCGGTGGCACTTAGGGTATGGGGTGTTTCTCGCATGCATCAACGTCAGGCCATAGCAAAACAGGAGGAGACTTTCCAGGCTCTATTCACCGAACGTGAGCGAGCTGAAGTGACATTGAGCTCAATTACGGATGCAGTACTGACGACTGATGACAATGACAAAATCACTTTTCTTAATCCTGTCGCAGAGAAGCTAATGGGTATTAGTAATGATGAGGCATTCGGGAAAACAATAAATGATGTAGTCCATCTTCTGGATGAGAATAGCCAGGAAGAAATTAAGAATCCTCTGGATAACTGTATGGAAAAAGTGATCGCGAAAGATGGCGAAGTCACTACCCATTTACTTGAATCCAGGACGGATAAAAGCTCATTGTCTGTGGATATTACTTGCTCAAAGTTAAAAGATATACAGGGTAAGGAAATGGGCTCTGTAATGATAATTAGGGATGTCACTCATGAACGGCAGCTGAAAAAACAGTTAACCTACCAGGCCAGTCATGATTCGCTTACCGGCCTGGTGAACAGGGCGAAATTTGAAGAAGAATTAAAGCAGGCAATCGTTACCTGCGGTGAGAGCACTACCGGACATGCATTGTGTTATATGGATCTTGATCAATTCAAGGTGGTAAACGATACCTGTGGACATATAGCAGGTGATGCTCTGTTAAAACAGTTAAGTCAGTTACTGAATAAGCGTATACGTGATAGTGATGTGCTGGCACGTTTAGGCGGCGATGAATTTGGATTGCTGCTTAGCAATTGTGATCTTGAAGATGCTGTACCGATTGCAGATGCTTTAAGGCTGGCGGTGCGTCAGTTTATTTTTCGCTGGGATGAGCGCGCGTTTGATGTGCGCATGAGTATTGGTGTGGTCTCTATTAATGACCCCAAAAGTACTCATGCTGAATTGATGAGTGCAGCTGATGTGGCCTGCTACATTGCCAAGGAATCTGGCCGAGATTTTGTTCATGCCTATAAGCCAGATGAGAAGTCAGTTACTCAACATCATGAATTGATGCAGTGGTCTCAGAAAATACAGGATGCCCTGCGCAAGGATAAGTTTTATCTTATGTTACAGACTATGGCGCCATTATTAGCCGCTCAGGCAGATATCCAGGTTCAGGAGTTTCTGTTACGTATTCGCATGGACGATGGCAGTGTGGCCTCACCTGCTACCTTTATACCTGCAGCGGAACGTTCTCCCCTGATGCGTGATATTGATATGTCGGTGATAGAACCTTGCTTTGCGGTGATACGCGATGTCAAAACAGATACTGCTCCGTC
>DAOVWW010000286.1 GCA_030636465.1 Gammaproteobacteria bacterium | reverse complement strand
TTGATTATACAAATCCAGTAACCGGCCAGGAGTTGCCACTAATACATCAACTCCTTTACGCAATTTCTGCATCTGTGGATTGATCTTTACGCCACCAAATACAACGGCTGAACTCAATGGTAAATTCTTACCATAAATAGCGACACTTTCTCCAACCTGGGCAGCCAGCTCACGAGTCGGTGTCAGTATTAAAACACGTGCCTGATTTGCCTGAGCCCGCTGACCTTTTGACAGTATTTCCAGGATAGGTAAAGTGAAGCCTGCCGTTTTACCTGTGCCTGTCTGGGCTGCTGCCATAATATCCTTGCCATCAATAACAGCCGGGATCGCCTGGATTTGTATAGGTGAAGGCGTGTCATAACCCTGATCGGCTACAGCTTCAAGAATTGGGGCAGATAAGCCTAAGGAGGCAAAGTTCATAGAATCGTCTCTTTTTGTCACTGATTACGGTGAAATAGACCGCCGAGTGAATCTCGGGCGGGGCGTGCAGCTTACAGCAATTCAGAGCAGAGAGCTATAACAGTGAATCACAGGCTATTTACGGCATCAGGCTCATAATGTGTGCTTATATTTCTGGCATAAAAAAACCCTGCTATTACTAGCAAGGTTTTTCAGGATACTAACCTTCAGATGATTAAGCCTGAATGTTTGATGCCTGTGGACCTTTAGGGCCGTCTTCTACGTCGTAAGTTACCTTCTGGCCTTCTGCCAGTGTACGGAAACCATCGCTCGCGATTGCTGAAAAATGAGCAAAGACATCCTTGCTGCCATCATCAGGTGTAATAAAGCCGAAGCCCTTCGATTCGTTAAACCATTTAACGGTTCCTGTTGCCATGATATACCTCGTTAGATATTAATAGTTAAAAACATGTTACAAACCTTGCGAGGTTATTAACAGGAGAAAAACTTCTGACAAGAACCAGGATAGTAAGTAGCACCATGTAGCGTGCCAGTTATATCCAGCATCACTACAGATCTCCTTATTATAAGACACTAAATAGTAAATTCAAGCATACCGCTTTACAATTAGAACCTCATGCTATCCTTGCACCAAAATAGAACATTAAAATAGAGGCTATTGTGTGAAAAAAATCGCCATTTTTGTCGATGTACAAAATATATATTACACCACCCGACAGGCATATAAACGCCAGTTTAATTACCGAAAACTCTGGCAAATAATAAGCGCTCAGGGCGATATAGTTGCTGCTACCGCTTATGCCATTCACCGTGCTGATGAAAAACAATTAAAGTTTCAGGATGCACTTAAACACATAGGCTTTAGCATCAAACTCAAGCCTTATATTCAACGTAGCGATGGCTCTGCAAAAGGCGACTGGGATGTTGGTATAACAATCGATATTTTGGAAACAGTGAAAGATGTGGATACCATTATTCTTCTCTCAGGTGATGGCGACTTTGACTTATTACTCAGTAAAATTATAAAAGATGATAATGTGACGACTGAAGTCTATGGTGTGCCATCACTAACAGCCAGCTCACTGATTGATGCGACAAGTATCTACCATGCCATTGAAGAAGATTTATTGCTTTGATTACTCCGCAATAAAAACCGGCAGAGAATTTTCTGCCGGCCATATTAAAAACTACGTATTAGTGAAAAGCCTGCTCCAGAATCGGCCACTGAATCAGTTAATCCATTAACCAGATAAACATTAGCTAACCATTTTTGGTTAAGTTTTCTGCTAACAGACAAACTTAGAGACTTTCCGTCATCATCACCATCAACCGTTGCCTGCTGGTAGTCATAAGACATATTCATTAAAGTTTTTGCATTAATTTGATACATTAAACCTGCCTTTGCAAAGATGACATCATTGTAATCTACAGTCGCTATATCACCCATAAACTGGTAGCCAACTGATAAAAATGGCTTCAGATTATGCTTTCCATAGGCACTGTACAGGCTCAGGGAATAATCATTTTCACCACTACCCAGGTTCTTTTCAGGGCTGGCAGTACCCAGTTTTACTGCAGCGGTTAATTCATAAAACATATAACTGTTTTTGGGCCGGAAAGAACGAGACAAGCTGCCTGTAACATCACCTAACCCGGACTCTGTTTCCACCACGGATCCTCCCGTACCTCCAAAGCTTCCCATACCTCCCATGCCGCCGCCACTGGGAATGACACTACCATCACCGGTTACACTGATATAAGGAATACTTAACTTGAAGCGCCACGCATCTCTTATATATTGAAAATATAAGGGCATGGAAGTCATTTCAGTCTCATCTACCTGGCCATAATCACCACTGGTCTGCTCATAGCCAAGACCAATGCTGAGCTTACCTTCTGCCATTGCACTATTAGAAACAAACAGCACTGTGAACAGCGTTATGACTGGTAATATTCGTTTTTTCATTGGTTTACTCTCTACAAATAAATGATAACTTATCAGCTTAACCGGGTGGATTATTCTCGCAAAAAGCAGATCAATTTCATTGACCTGTATTAAGCATCGAATAATCTATCCCGGCTTACTGATACAGTCTTTTAGCGATTTCCACGCATTGAGTGACCCATCATGCCCTGACGAGACATCGAATTAAATCCTGCATTATTTTCTTGCATTTGAAAACTATCAGAATACTGATTTCCAGATTGCTCCATTTTACGCTCACGAATACGAGATTGCGCCTGTTCAGCATCCACATCTTGCAAGTTTAATTCTGCATGTTCCTGGGTACGTGTCTGAGTGCGTGCCTGAGTACTTTCCTGGACACTTGTCTCAGTCAGATCAGTTTCATCTGCAAATACAGAACCCATAGATGCTGAGAGTAGAAATGCAGTACTTAGAGCTAATGTTGTTTTGATAGACATGATGTTATTCTCCTAAAATTTATTTAAGTGGGATTATTTCCCACATGCTCTAGAGTATGCGTGGTAATTTTTCCCACGTCAAGCTACAATTATGTTAAAGTTTGATCTGAGTCATCAAAATGTGAACTGGTTCTCAGTCCAGCACAGCTAAAAACAGAGCAGAGTTAATATGAGCCAGAGTGGATACAACAAAACACAATTAGCACTTGTCAAAGCCATCAAGATGCTCTGCAAGCCGCTAATTCGCCTGCTGATAGAAAAAGGCATCACCTTTACCCAGTTTCGGGAACTAATGAAAACCCTGTATGTGGAAGTGGCGAATGAGAGCTTTGCACTGGACAATAAAAAGCCCAGTGATAGCCGCATCTTTGTATTGACGGGCGTACACCGTAAAGATATCAAACGTAT
>DAOVWW010000207.1 GCA_030636465.1 Gammaproteobacteria bacterium | reverse complement strand
ACATTGTGATTGTTCCAATTGGGTATCACAAGTCAGATGAAGTCTCAAAAGCCTGTAATGCACTTTATGATGAGCTCTTAGATGCTGGCTTCGATGTCCTGCTGGATGACCGAAATGAACGCCCGGGTGTCATGTTTGCGGACATGGAGCTGATAGGGATACCACACCGTATAGTTATCGGTGACAGAGGCCTGAAAAATGGCGTAGTTGAATACAAGTCACGCCTGCAGGGTGAGGCACTGGATATCTCACCTGATCAAATCATTGCCAGAATTAAAGACACTGCCTGATAGCAGCACTGGTATGAAGTGCTGTAGAGTTCGGACACTCCTGCTTATCGGCTTGCTGACGCACACTACCCACATTAGAGCCGAGGAATTCATTCCGCCAGTAATTGATGATGAGATGCGCCAGGCTCTGCGCCAGGCGATGTATGGTCCAAATGGCTTTGAGGATCATATTGCTGCGGAGGTCTGGCTCACGGACATGTCCGCTCGATTAAAACGCAGCCTTCCCGACGCCAATTATCGACTGGAATTACTCAAAACCATACATGCTGAGGCTAGCCGTACAGGCTTACAACCTGAGCTGGTATTGGCAGTGATACAGGTAGAAAGTAATTTTGACCGTTTTGCCATTTCCTCTGCGGGTGCACGTGGTCTAATGCAGATCATGCCATTCTGGATAAAGGAGCTTGGTCATCCCGATGACAATCTGTTCATTCCTCAGATGAACCTGCGCTACGGCACCACCATTCTAAAATACTATATAGACAAGGAACACGGACAGACCAGCAAAGCCCTGGCACGGTATAATGGCAGCGTTGGTAAAACTATTTATTCACGTAAGGTGTTTAATGCGCAGCGGAGAAAGTGGTTTAAGCAGTAAATAAAGTGTTACGTATTACGGTTTACATAAAACCTAATACATAAAACCTAAAACATCTCGTTTTCTCACCCATCCCTACGAATCTCAAAACCACTCATATCAGCCATTTTGTTATCTGGCAGGCGTTGAGATTCAACTTCTATCACCTTAGAGAACTTTGGCCCCTGCCATAACCATTCCCTGAGTTTGTCTATGTTGCCAGCCTCGCCACAGGCGATCAGTTCTACTTCACCTGAAGTGTTATTCCTGACCCAGCCGTTGAGGTCAAACTGCCTGGCCTTGTCACGAGTTGAAGCTCGGAAAAACACTCCCTGCACTCTGCCATGAACAGTAAAACGAAAACATTCGTGACTCATTTAATCTGGCTGTTAGTAACCAATGTTGCTGACATGCCCGGGCGAAAACCTGGGTCAGTACGCTCAAGCTTAACTTTTACACGATATCGTGCAGGCTGAGACAAGGACTGTCCGGGGCTTAACAGAATTGTTGATTTAACCATTGCAGGAAATAGCTTGCCTGCTATTCTAACCTGAAGTTTAACGCCATGAGCAAGGATGCCAATTTTATCAGCAGTAACTTCTGCTTCAACGATAAATCCTGCCGTATTCGCCAGCCGCAGGAGCACTGGCGCCTGCATCTCGGTTCGAATTGTTTGGCCGGGTTCTACTGCCCTGGCTATTATCTTGCCAGTAAATGGCGCACGCAGATGACTTTTCTCATAAGCATATTTCACCAGTTTAAGTTCTGCCTGTTTCGCATTCCACAAGCTATCAGCCCGAATAAAATTAAGCTCACTGCCATCCAGTGATACAGTAGATAAAACCATTCTTTCATAGAGCTCTTTATTACGATTAAGTTCTTTTTCCATCGCTAGTCGTTCTGCTTTTAATAATCGCAATTCAGCTGCGGTTTTTTCAACATTCACTTTGAAAGGCAAATCTTCAAGCTGCAGTAATAAATCGCCCTTCTGCACACTCTGACCTTCCTCCACCAGTACACTGCTTACAGTACCCGATACAGGAACACTGAGATCAACCACACGTTCATACTGTAATACTGCAGGTAAATCGACAGCCTGTGATGATGTCGAAAATAACAACAACAGACAGATTAAAATTGATAATCTATAACAATGATTCATTTTCCATCTCCAGGAATCGTTTGGCAGGATCGACACCAAGCAGGGCATCAATATTTCCTAGCGTCAGCAATAAATCATACTTTACTTTATCTGCATTCCACTGAGCTTCAGTCATATTTGCTGCGGCATCACCGAGATCAGTCCTGATTTCAAGTTCGTAGGCAGAACGGCTTCTGTCAAGGTATTGATCTCTATATTCCAGCCTGACCTCTGCAGATTCTACGGCCACTCTCAGCACCTCAACTTCCTGCACCAGTTCAAGGACGGTCTTACGTAAAGCATTCTTCATCAGCTGATACCTTGCTTCCTCTTTTTGCAACTCAGCCTGCTGTTTTGCAATCTCTGCCTTAAAGCGGCCGCCCTCTCGAAGTGGAATAACTAAATTGACACCGACACGCCATTTACCACCATCACCATATCTGCGCTGATAATTTCCCAGTTCAACTAAACTATCCAGAACCGGCCTCTTACTCATACGACTATGCTGTAATCTTGCCTGTGCGGCTTTAACACGTGCATCCTGAGCTGATAATTCAGGGTTTTTTTCTAATACATTGTTTAATAAGTCCTGATATTCAGCGATTTCTATGTCGGTAAGTGGCGCATTTAACGGCTGCAGCTCTCCCGGGAACTCATCAGGACGATTCAACAAGGCTGCAAGTTCAGCGCGCGCCTCACTTTGTCTATTTGCACTACGCATTCTTGTTAAGAGATCTTCTCGATAATCACTTTCCAGAGCCAGTAAATCAACATCGGAAACTTCGCCAAGGTCATGACGCTCACGCGCTTTATCATATTTAAGATAGCTGATAGTCATTTTTTCATTTTCAACTGCATAACGCTGATCAGCTAACAGTACTTTAAGATAGATGTTTGTGATGAGTAATCTACGGCGAAAACGAAATGTCACGAACTGAATAGCATTCGCTCGAATATCTTCAGCTGCTGCCTGTGAAAGAATTTCAGTACGGCCGAAGTCCGAAAGTATTTTATTTGTACTGAGCGCATAAAATGAGTCATTAATAGTTTCACCCTGACTCGAGTCCAGCGGATACACATAGCGAGGAAAAGCTTCTGCCTTCACTCTGAATCCATACCTGGACTGGACCGCTGCAAGCTCGGCACTTGATTCAAGAATTTCAGCTTCAGCAATATCTTTTGCTGGCGAACCGTTAGTTTCTGCGGTGCTTAATGCAGTTGCCAGTGTCAGAACTTCTGCGCTACATGAACTTGTTACGAAAAGTAAGCATATCGTTGCAATGATAGAGCTTTTTGAATAAATCTTGCAAGTTCTGAACAATCTATTGTCCTGCCTTCTTTTTCAACCGCTTATAAACAGTATATCGTTGTGTTTTATAATGGCCCTCAGCAACATACTCGCCCATCCAGAGAAACTCCTGTGTGCTCCTGGTTGCGCCTGTGTGGCGATACATGGGCTTGCCCTGTAAATCATAGAATATCATTACCGGTGTGGCGCGTACCCGCAAATTATCTGCCAGCGTTTTTGCCATCATTTCATTGCCATTGAAATCTGTGATAATTTCATCACCGTTTCTATCTACACGTACAGGACGAAAGAACTCCCTGTAGTATTTCTGAACATCTGGCTGATTTAATACTGTCGCCTTCATTTTTGCGCACCAGGGGCAGTCCTTATCATCAAACATAATAAACACGCCTTTTTTCCCTTCTTCTCTGGCAATCTCCAGCTCTTCCGTTAGGTCGCCAAACCCCTGCTGGAAAAAACCAGTTTCAGCATCACTAGTCTGTGCATATGCCGGGGCCATAGCAAACAGGATGAGAGACAAAACATAAAATATCTTCATAGTATTCATACTGCCTATTATCCATACTTTTGATATGGTTTAAATCATTACATTTTTATCATATTCAGCAATTTTGCGATTTCTTGCCTATTCCCACATATATTATTAGGATATAGTGTCAAAAAATAAATATATTT
>DAOVWW010000333.1 GCA_030636465.1 Gammaproteobacteria bacterium | reverse complement strand
TCCTCATCACCCAAACGTCCGGTACGCTGCAGCTCCAGGTAAAAGCGGTCACCAAACAGCTCAAGATATTCATCTGCCAGTTGCTCTATCTGCGCTTCGGAACCATGCAGCAAGGCATTTCCAAGCTCACCGAGAGTGGCTGCAGACAGGGCAATTAAGCCCTCGTTATGCTGAGCCAGTTCCTGTTTGGATATACAGGCATGGCCACCAAGGTGCTGGCCATGACGAAAGGCCTCGGACAGTATATGAGTCAGGTTGCGATAACCCTGTTCATTCTGGCACAGCAGCACCAGACGATAGGGCTTTCCAGGCTGTTCCGGTCGCTCTATCCAGACATCTGAACCCAGTATCGGCTTAATTCCTGCCGCCACTGCCGCCTTGTAAAACTTTACTACCGCGAACACATTGGATAAATCGGTCACTGCGACCGCAGGCATATGCTCATCGCTGGTCGCTTTAATTACATCAGCGATCCTCAGAACACTATCAACCAGAGAATACTCTGAATGAAGATGAAGATGGATGAACGGGTGTTTTGTTGTCTGATCAGTCATCACTGCTTATAACCGATTCATTGCATTTCGAACCGGGGCAAAACTCTGCCGATGACAGGGTGTTACGCCATAAGTAATTAATGCTTCACGATGTTTTCGCGTAGGATAACCTTTATTGCTGTCAAATCCGTAGAGCGGGTATTGCTGATGTAATTCAGCCATCAAATTATCGCGGTAAACTTTTGCAATGATTGATGCAGCTGATATCTCTGCGATCAGGCCATCACCGCCTACTATAGCCTCAGCCTGACAGGGAAACTGCGGCACACGATTACCATCTACCAGGATCTTTCCCGGGCTTACGTCCAGTCCTGCAACTGCTCTCTGCATCGCCAGCATGGTCGCCTGCAGGATGTTCAGTTCATCTATCTCCTCTACCTCAGCCCGGCCAATTGAGAAACTCAGTGCATGGTCACGAATTTCCTGATCTAATTGCTGACGCTTTTTTTCAGACAGCCGCTTGGAGTCATCAAGACTATTTATTACATGTCTGCTGTCGAGAATGACTGCAGCCGTCACGACTGGCCCGGCCAGGGGCCCGCGCCCGACTTCATCCACCCCGGCCACCAGCAAACAGCTCATGACTCATTTCCTGTCTTTGCAGAGTCACCCAGCATCTCTAATACAGACTCTGCAGCCAGGCGGTCTGAGTCAAGATCGAGGCTGTTTCTTATCTGTAAAAAAGCCTGTTTAACCTTATCAGCCAGTTTTTCATCATCGATATAATGACTAATCTCAAGCACCAGGTTTTCAGTAGTACAGTTCTCCTGCATCAACTCAGGTACCAGCCTGTAACCTGCAAGATTATTTGGCATAGAAAAGTACTTCACATGGGAAAGACACTGCACCATGATTTTTGTCAGCCAGGATACCTTGTAGGCAACCACTACAGGCCGCCCGACTACCGCGGCTTCTAAAGCAGCGGTGCCTGAGGCAAGCATGAGGATATCAGCGCTGGCCATTACCTCTCTTGAATGTCCGGTGACACAGATAAGATCAAGGTCTTTCAAAGCAGTTTTCTTCAATTCATTTTTAAACAGTTTCATCAATGAGGAATTAGGCATAGCCGTAACAAACTGTAAACCCGGGTATTTTTCAGCAAGCTGTGCTGCAGCATTGAGAAATAAACCAGCCATACGCTGAATTTCACCTTTACGACTACCGGGCAGGAGCGCAATTATTTTTTTATCCGCAGCCAGACCAAAAGTAGTTTTCAGTTGCTTAATATCGGGATTACTATCGATATCTTTGACCATTGGATGCCCGACCAAAGTGGCGTTGATTTTATACTGACGATAAAAATCGAGTTCAAATGGAAAAAGTACCAGCATTCTATCTATCGCACGGCGCATACCCCTGAGACGGTATTTTCGCCACGCCCAGACAGTGGGGCTGACATAATGTAATACCGGGATACCGGCTTTTCGCAATTTCTTTTCTAATCCCAGATTAAAATCCGGAGCATCGACACCGATAAACAGATCAGGTGGTTCAGAGAGAAAGAATTGTACCAGGCTACGGCGGATATGAAGTATCTCCCGAATCCTGCCAAACAGGCCATCGAGTCCCATCAGAGTCAGTTTCTCCATAGCGTAAAGACTATGGCAACCCTGCTGCTGCATATTCGGACCGGCAATACCTATAAACTCAAATGTATAAGGGCTCTGATTGAGCTCACGAATAAGACCCGCCGCAAGCAAATCACCCGACACTTCACCAGCGACTATGCCTATTTTAAAATTTCTTCTACCTTGCATGGCATCGTTTCAGCGAACGACACCCCTGTCACTGGAAGCGAGAAAATCAGCAAATACTTTTACGTTATCATCATTCAACGCTAATTTATTAATCTCGTCTATGGCATCCTGAAAACTTAGATCAGAACGGTACAGCGTGCGATAGGCATTTTTCAGCAATGAAATTTCCGCTTCATCAAAACCGCGGCGTTGCAGGCCTTTAACATTGATACCATAGGGTTTAGCTGTATTACCAGCCACTTTGAGATATGGCGGAATATCTTTAAACGAGACGGCGCCTATCCCGGTCATAACATGAGCGCCGATTTTGCAAAATTGATGGATCAGGGTGAAGCCG
>DAOVWW010000200.1 GCA_030636465.1 Gammaproteobacteria bacterium | reverse complement strand
GTTTGTGATTCCTGCCGTCTGCGGGCGGATGGCTTTAAAACAGCTGGAGTGACAGATCCTACTACTTACCAGCCTGGGGTAGCTTGCAACTAGAATTATTGCTTCAGATCAGATAATGTAAGCGCTTTAGCCCCTAAGATTAAAGTGATGTATTGAGCTGCTGTTCATGAGGGGTGGCAGTTCTCGATACTAATAATAAACATAAATAATATTTTGATGTACTACTGGAGGATTTAGATGATATTCGAGGTTTTTTCATCCGCATGGTCAACCATGATCTGGTCAACATTCGCGCTGGCTATCGTGCTGGGTGCTGTGGTGAATAAAACCAACTTCTGTACCATGGGTGCAGTATCAGATTGGGTAAATATGGGAGACAAGGGCCGCATACGTGCCTGGTTATTTGCTATTGCTATCGCTTTGCTGGGAGTAACCATTCTTGAGTCATTGGGCACGATCAACACTGATAATGCTTTTCCGCCTTATCGCAGCGCTAACCTGATCTGGGCAGAAAATATTCTCGGTGGTTTCTTGTTTGGCATCGGTATGACATACGGCTCAGGGTGCGGTAATAAAACAATGATTCGTATCGGTGGCGGTAATATTAAATCGATAATGGTCGGGCTGATTATTGGCGTCATCGCCTACTTTATGATTAATCCCCTGCCTGGCAGTGACCAGACCCTGATGTCATTGCTTTTCCTGGACTGGATTCGTCCTCTATCAGTGAGTCTGGAAGCAGGCAGTCAGGATCTTGGTACCCTGATTGCAGGAGCTGAAAATGCTGCCAGTGGTCGCCTCTGGGTGGGCCTTATCCTGGCAACATTAATACTGATCTTCGTCTGGAAATCCAGTGACTTCCGTAGCAGTCTGGATAATATACTCGGTGGTCTGGTGGTTGGCTTGATTGTCATTGGCGCCTGGTATGTTACTTCTACGATTCAGCTCGGATATGAATCTGATTTTGACGGTGATGTGAATGTAAGCCTGCGTGAATATCTCGACCCAACAACATCACAATGGGATATGTCTGAAGCGGTACATGAAAACTGGGAATCAGCAAAACCCGATATGAGTTCCGGCAGTCCTCAATCATTGACCTTTATTAACCCTGCCGGGCAGGCACTGGGATATACCGCTTCCGGTTTTGACAAAGCTAAACTGACATTCGGTGTCGCGCTGATATTTGGTGTGATACTCGGGTCATTTTTATGGTCTTTACTAACCAAAAGCTTTCGTATTGAGTGGTTTGCTTCCGTAGGGGATTTTGGCAACCATCTGGTGGGTGGCATATTGATGGGTTTCGGCGGGGTGCTGGCCATGGGTTGTACCATAGGTCAGGGTATTACTGGTGTCAGTACGCTGGCCGTCGGTTCCATGCTTAGCCTGGTATTTATTGTGTTTGGCAGCGCCCTGACGATGAAAATTCAGTACTACAAGCTGGTTTATGAAGAAGAAGCCAGTTTTTTTGGCGCTCTCAGCTCATCTCTAGTTGACATGAAGCTACTTCCTAGTATGATGCGCAAACTCGAAAAAGTATAAATATCATATCTTTTTCGCTTGTAAAACGGGTCGTTAGCTCAGTCGGTAGAGCATCTGACTTTTAATCAGGCGGTCGGGCGTTCGAATCGCCCACGACCCACCACCTTTAAAAAAAGGCCCGGATATCCGGGCCTTTTTTTATTTCTTCGTATTTCTTGTAAAAGCGTGCATTGGTGCTTGTGGCTCAGACAGGTCGCTGTGCGGTCAATATAGCGCGGATAGGGGAAGGATAACCCTCTATCGTCTTGCTCAGATCTTCAGGATCGAGAAAGTCAGGCAGTGATTCGAATTTCATCCAGTCTGTTGACCGTTGTTCATCGAGTCCTGTGGTCGATACATTAATAACATTAACATTGATGTATCCACAGCGCTGCAGCCAGTTCTTTAAAGCCAACGCAGTAGGAATAAACCAGACATTGCGCATTTTCGCGTATCGGGATTCTGGCAGCAGCAATTCTTTTTCGGGGCCGTCGATTACCAGGGTTTCAAGCACGAGTTCTCCACCGGGGCGGAGACAGGAAAATAGCTTATAGAGATGATCGATAGGAGATCGTCGGTGATAAAAAACTCCCATAGAAAACACTGTATCAAAAAAATTAAGTTTATCGGGTAATTGATCAATTCCTATAGGCAGTATGTTAGCTTTAATTGTTTCTGTGCACATCTGAGACAGGGCATTAAACTGGATATTGAATAAGACGTTAGGATCGATGCCCAGTACCCATTTGGCCTCTGCACCGAGCATGCGGAATATGTGATAACCATTGCCACAGCCTATGTCGAGAACATGCCTGCCTTTAAGAGGGGTGATTTTGTCACTTAATCTTTGCCACTTTTTATCTGATCGCCACTCACTATCAATGTTTACGCCAAAGATATCGAACGGTCCCTTACGCCATGGAGATAGATTGAGTAAAGACTGCTTTAATAGTCGTTTCTGTCCATCATTAAGCTGTCTTGCATCACCAATTTGTATAAATGCCTGTGACAGGTCAATGTGGTCGGTATTGTAGGCAGAGAGTTCCTCAAATGCCTGGTTCCAGCGGGGATAATCACCGTGTGCCTGAAAAGTTTTAGTAGACTGAGACAGTTGTTCATCCAGCCATGGGTGTATAGAGCTATCGTTTACCGCTGCTAACCAGTCATTCGTTTGATTCATTATTAATGTTGTGCCGCTGTTTGTTGAAACCGTCTGAGTTTACAGGATATAGAGTGTTGCTTAAAAAGATACTGCTTATTCTTTCTGTATACATAGTGAGTTGTTATGAATGTAAGTGTTCACTTTCATTATTGCTTCAACGTGATTTATTTTACAGAATATGATCCAGCGCAAAGTTTTATTATTTTTCACTCGGTAATATCTGGTTAGTAAACTGATAGACAATCTACATGGAGCCAGCTATGAGTGAGGATAAGGTGCTTATTATTGATGGCAATGAAGCCGTTGCCAGGATTGCGCATAAAACCAACGAAGTTATCGCCATTTATCCCATTACACCCTCCTCTCCGATGGGAGAGTTATCAGATGACTGGTCGTCAGCAGGTAAGACAAATATCTGGGGTAATATTCCCCAGGTAATTGAGATGCAAAGTGAAGGCGGGGCTGCCGGAGCTGTACATGGAGCGTTACAGGGTGGGGCGCTAACGACAACTTTTACCTCGTCGCAGGGATTATTATTAATGATCCCTAATATGTACAAGATTGCAGGTGAACTGACGCCTGCAGTAATTCATGTTGCTGCGCGTTCAATCGCCGCCCAGGCATTGTCTATTTTTGGTGATCATTCTGATGTCATGGCAATCAGGCAGACAGGTTTTGCCATGATTGCATCGGGTTCTGTCCAGGAAGCTATGGATATGGCGTTGATATCACAGGCAGCAACGTTAAAGGCTCAGGTACCGATAGTTCATTTTTTTGATGGTTTTCGAACCTCACATGAACTGTCACGAGTGACAGATATAGATGATGCAGTCATCCGCGAGATGATTGATGAGGATGATGTAAGCCAGTTTAGGCAGCGAGCCCTAACACCAGACAAACCTGTTATACGGGGCACCTCTCAAAACCCCGATGTATATTTCCAGGCACGTGAAAGTGTGAACCCTTACTACCAGGCTATGCCAGATATAGTTCAGCAGACCATGGACAAGTTCGCGAAACTGACCGGGCGGCAATATCATTTATTTGATTATGTTGGCGCGAAGGATGCTGAGCGGGTAATCATATTGATGGGTTCGGGAGCTGAAGCGGTAGACGAGACAGTCGAAAGCCTGCTACAAATAAATGAGAAAGTCGGCGTCCTGAAATTACGTTTATACCGTCCTTTTACAGGGCAGCCGTTATTGTCAACCATTCCCGCCACATGCCGAGCTATCGCCGTTATGGATCGCACCAAGGAGCCGGGTGCTGATGGCGAGCCTTTATATAAGGATGTGATGACTGCACTGGCAGAATCGATTATTCAAGACGAATTACATTTTACTAATATCCCTAAGGTTGCTGGAGGCCGCTATGGTCTGTCATCGAAAGAGTTCACCCCGGCAATGATAAAAGCAATTTTCGATGAG
>DAOVWW010000215.1 GCA_030636465.1 Gammaproteobacteria bacterium | reverse complement strand
CGGAACGCGGTATTGCCACCATGGTTAACCGTCCTTTTCAGCGCGGGGACTTATTTCAGCGTGTTAAGGGCAGGGCGCTGCCTGCATGGGTGGAAGATTTTGATTGCTCCAGTTGGGGTCAGTTCTTTCTCAAGTACGTAATCTCACATCCAGCCGTTACCTGCACCATCCCTGCGACGTCTAAGGTACACCATATGCAGGATAATATGGGTGCTGGTTATGGCCGCATACCGAATGAGCAGCAACGACAGAAAATGTATGAGTATTTCGCCTCGATATAAAAGCCTGCGAATGCCGTGATCACCTGTGGTCAATCGCTTTGAATATACTTTCAGGTGAATTTTAATCCTCTTGATAATTGTCAAATCACGTGTTTATAGTAGGTGATATTCTCCTTGTATAACTAAATAATCGGGGAATAGTTGAATTCATGAAACACTTACTTAACAAGATAGTAGTAATTTTTCTTTTTATTACACCAGTCTCGGTCTATAGCGAAAACTCCTATATTGTCACTTCTCCTCCTCGTGAAACACTTGAGGATGGTAAAAAGCAATATGTCCCTATTGCTGAACTTCTGACAAAAGTCACAGGTGATACTTTTACCTATAAGCATCCAGGGGACTGGTTGTCCTATACCAAGAACATGAAAAGTGATTATTATGATGTGGTGCTTGATGGGCCACATTTCATTAGCTGGCGCATGAAAATGCTTGAGCATACGCCTGTTGTTCGCTTCAGTGGTTCCCTGAAGTTTATGGTTCTTGTCAACAAGGGCAGTACAGTAGGGACACTGGATGAGCTAGGTGGCTATCCCATCTGTGCCCTGGCTCCGCCCAATATGGCCACATTGTCGATTCAAAATCAGTTTGACAACCCGATGCGACAACCCCTTATTCTGGAAGTCACTGATTTCAAAAGTGGCTTCAAGGGTATGCTGGCAGGGAAATGTCAGGCTGCCATATTGCCTGTTGGCGTATATAAGCGCATGAACAAGGACGGCAAAATCGATGAAAAAGCAAAAATTATCTTCCGCAGTACACCCATTCCACAGCAGGGGTTTTCAGTATCACAACGGATATCACCAGAACTTCGCAGCCAAATCAGTGATGCTTTGATGAGTGAAGACGGTCATGCCGCCACGGCAGTAGTCCGTAAGCGCTTTGGTGGTAGCAAAGATCTGATGACTACCAATCTCGAAGAATACCAGGGGTATTTCCGTTATTTACGAGATTTCTGGGGTTTTGATATCCCCGGAGCTGAGATCGAGGCAGATCTGGATATAGCGTCTGAAGCTGTGGAACTCACATCACCCGAGCCTGGCAAGGAGTCAGCAGTTCAACAGTAAAGTTTCGTCACTGCTTATGGTGAAGCGGGCAGTTATTTGGTCCTGCATAGATATGTTGCACAAGCTGATTTGTTTATGGAGCAGAATTAAACGAGAATATAGGTGCACCGGGTAGCTTGGAGCAGTCTCCTATATTGTTTTCTGTATCAGCTGCCATAATAATAATTTTTTGTTGGAGAATTAAGTAAATGAGAACGTTTGGTCTATTGGTTTCCGGAATATTTCTGAGTACATTTCTAAGTAATGCTTTAGCTGAAACCGACGGAAATCTTTATCTGGGTTTCGGGCTTAGTTCGCTTGCCCTGGATGGAGACAGGCTGCCAGGGGTTCCAACCCGCTCACCCGGGCATACTCCCAAGATAGGAAATTTATTACTGGGTTATCAATTTAATAACAATTGGGCTGCAGATATCGGTCTGGGTACAGATCTCAGCAATAATGTTGATATGAATCAGTTTTCAATTAACGGTTATTATCTTTTTGGTGAAAAAAAATGGCGGCCCTTTGTCTCAGCTGGGCTCAGTAGTTTTGGCGTAGACGATGCAGTCGTGGACCGGACAGAGCATCTTCAGGCAGGGCTTGGTCTTTCAGGCACAATAGCGGACAATCTGGAATTAAGGCTCGGTTACCAGCATTTCTTTGATTTCGGTGATGAATCTTATGAAGATGGCGCTGTGACAGTTGGAGTGAACTGGCACTTTGGCAAGGTTAAAACTGCTGCAGCACTGCCGGAAGCTCAACCCGAATCTGTACCTGAGAAAAGAGTTGTGATTGATACCTTCGAGATTCAGGTGCAGTTCAATCTTGACGAATCCAGCATACAATCTGCATTTAAACCGCAGTTCGATGATTTAGCCAGAGTTTTGCAGGAGAATCCGGGCGTCAGTATTACGGTTGAAGGCCACACCTGCTCGCTGGGTAGTGAACAATACAACCAGAGCTTGTCGGAACGCCGTGCAGCAGCAGTGAAGAAGGCTCTCATTCAGGAATATGGTATTTCGGCAGACCGAATTCGTAGCGAAGGTTATGGCGAAAGCCGGCCAATAGCCGACAACACGACAGAGACAGGTCGACAGCAAAACCGCCGCGCCATAGCGGTTATATTAAGTCCTGGCCCTGCCAAAAAATAGGTTAAAGGGAAGGGCTAATAAACATGCAAGGAATCCATGATTTGGCTTAAACAAACGCATGAATAAAGAAAAACCCATAATCGCTTCAGACTATCGTACTAAAACGACCTTAGGTCTGGCACTGACAACGCTAATATTTTTATCCCCATTTGGTGTTGCTCAGTTTGTTCAGGGCAATATCGTACTGGGTGCATTTTCTCTAGTTGTGATTGTGCTTTTCGCTATAAATGCCTGGAACTGCAAACGTGGTCAATATAATTTCATGTTGACATATATTGGCCTTGTTCCTGCGATCATTATATTTTTTGTATATGCATTTCATACGGCCGGTGTGATTAGTATATTCTGGTGTTTCCCTGCGGTGCTGGCTTTCTATTTTATGCTGCCCGAACGCCAGGCCTGGATTGCGAACATTGCGTTTATCGTTATCGTTCTACCACAGGCGTGGATGACCCTTGAGTTTGAGCTGGCAATCAGGTTGCTAGTCTCCGTTACCATGGTGAGTATTTTTTCGGCCATCTTCGTTCGGGTAATATCTGAACAGCAAAAAACACTTGAAAAACAGGCCCAGGTTGATCCACTAACGGGCCTGCTCAATCGTACCTTACTGCATCAGACCCTTGAGCATGCAATTCACCAGAATCGTGCTGGTGGTCATGATATGACACTCATTTCTCTGGATATTGATCACTTCAAATCTATTAACGATACTCAAGGGCACAGCGTTGGAGATTCCATTCTTCGTGACATAGGGCAGTATCTAAATCAACATACCCTAAGTAGCGATAAGGTGTTCAGGATAGGCGGTGAGGAGTTCCTGGTTGTCCTACTGAAAAAGAATTTGCAACAGGGCCTGAGGATGGCTGAGGAGCTGCGTGTTGCCATTGCATCATTAACAGTTCCACTTGAAAATGACTTAACGGTAAGTATTGGTGTTGCCACACTCGAGCTTGAAGAAGGCTGGGATAACTGGATGAAGCGTTGTGATGACAACCTCTATCGCGCTAAAAATGCTGGCCGCAATCAGGTTATGGCCTGAAAACAAGGATTAACTCCGAAACAAAATAACAAATATTTTATAAACGCTCTGAAAGGTGATTAATGGCTATACGCCCCATGTATCTGACTGACCTTGACCGCTTAAATCAATTGTTGCCACTTAAATCTCGTCAGGATGCTCTGAATCCAATGTTGCGAGACCTTCACCGGAAAATATTGAAGAGCTTCGCTGCTACAGGAGAGCCACTGACGCGCACTCAAATAGCCGCAGAAGTTGGTGAGGAAGAGGTCGATGTGGTGCTGCGCCAGCTGGCAGAACATGACCTCATCGTACTCACTGACGCTAGGCAGGAAATTAGCGGAGCCTACCCGTTTACTACCGAACAGCGAGTTCATCGCGTTAATATCAATGGGCAGGATG
>DAOVWW010000198.1 GCA_030636465.1 Gammaproteobacteria bacterium | reverse complement strand
TTGGCATCACTGGATTGCCATATGCTGTGGGCACGGAAAGAAATCTTTTCCCGCTCACTTCGTTCTGAGGCCGGCATTTCCAGACTTAGATCATAATCCTTGTTGAGCTCAATAGCTGTTTCACTGAGCAACATCAGGCCATCTTCATGAATATCGATGACATGTCCCAGAACAGTGTTGTTGCTCTCGTCAAATACCCTCAGGTAAAAGACTAACTCCCAGCGACGTCTCTGGCGTTTCTCTATTGCAAATAACTGTTTTCTATCGGTCATTTGATGCCTCCTGGTGTTTGCCGGATGTATTCCAGATATCTTTTTTCCCTTTTCTAGTCAAAATACACCTGAAATAAGGAAAAGGGAAATCTGGTTTGATTAATCAGAACAAATTGTAATTAAGATCGTAATGCCTGGTACTAAGAAATTGTTTATTTTTTGATTTAAGTCAAGGCTGAAGATTTAGCCTGGATGTATTATATAGCCTCAATTCCCTCAAGAATCGAAATTACGCCCAGCAACCTCCTTCTGCTGGGCTTTTTTTTGCCTGTTCAATAAATAGAATCAGCATCTCAGGTTTAACAGGATTAAGCCGATAATTGAGTCAGATGACCCGATGTGTGTGAACTGCCACAGGAAATGATTATTATATATTCCTAAGTCATTGATTTTAAAATAAAGTAAATCTGGCACGATTCTTTCTATGTATTTCCTGATATTCATACTATAGAGAGATAATAAATCGTGAAAAAACGCACACTAGCACTTGCCATTACCGTAGCCAGCCAAATGATCGCTACGGCACAGGCGCAGCAAACTCCGGCCACAAACCCAATTGAACTTGACCCGGTAATTGTCACCGATGTGTTTGAAGACAGGATAGCCATTAACCCCAATTATTCGGCGGCGGATGAATACAATCAGGTCAGCCCTACCAGTGCAGACGGCGGAGAATTTCTGCGTCAGATAAATGGTGTGTCGGGTAG
The DNA here is from genome assembly GCA_030636465.1 of Gammaproteobacteria bacterium. Lineage (GTDB taxonomy): Bacteria > Pseudomonadota > Gammaproteobacteria > BMS3Bbin11 > BMS3Bbin11 > BMS3Bbin11. The sequence continues at coordinate 3,132 of DAOVWW010000198.1, read as the reverse complement.
TCGCTTCGGTGGCCGTGGCATAGATCCGATTATTCGAGGCCAGTCCCAGACCCGGCTGAATGTACTGTTGGACGGCGCCTATATTCATGGTGGCTGTCCTAACAGAATGGATCCGCCGACTAGCTGGGCTGCTCTGGAAACCTATGAAGAAGTGATAGTCATTAAGGGTGTGCAAACGCTGCAATACGGCGGTGGTGGCAGCGGTGGCACAGTATTATTCAATCGTGACTCACGTTTACTGGCCAGTGAACAGGATGGTTTTCATGGCCGCATAAGCGCAATGGCAACCGATAACGGCATTAATGGTGATCTAACGGCTGATGTCATGGGATCAAATAACACAGGTTATCTGCGAGGCATCGCACAGATCAAGTCAGTGGATAACTACAAGGATGGTGATGGTAATGAAGTTCGTTCATCTTTTGACCACAAGCAGGCAGGATTCATTGCCGGTCTGACACCGACTAAAGATCGTTTATTTGAATTCACTTACGAGAGAAACGAATTCTCTGATGCGCTGTATCCCGGTGCCGGTATGGACAGTCCTGAAGAAGATTCTGATATTTACCGTTTTAAATTTGCTGATAAACCGGCTGCTGCCTGGCTGGATGATATCAAGGTTGAGGCCTATGCCAGTAACGTTAACCATCTAATGGATAACTACAGTCTGCGTACGGCTCCTTCCTATCCGGCATCTACTATGAAAGCCGGCCAGCCTATGTTGCGTGCTACACCAACGACTTCGGATACAGCAGGTGGTCATGTCACGATGATTTCCCAGATCGGTAAGACCAGTTTGAAGTATGGCCTTAACATACAAAACAACGACCGCAATGCTGTGCTCAATAATATGGACAGCGGGTCGGCAAAAAGTATTTCCTATCTGTGGCCAGGCGCCGCTATTGACCAGACTGGATTCTTTGCAGAGGCAGAAACAAATATTGCCGATAAGCAGCGTTTGAGATATGGCCTGAGACTGGATTATGTGCAGGCCTCGGCTAGCAAGGCAGATGACAAACCTGTGGCTGGCCCGAAAACGGCGAACCAGATGTACCAGATGTACTATGGTGTTACGGCGACTGACCAGACAGAGACCAATCTTGGTGGCTTGCTGCGTTATGAGCGTGATTTCAATAGCGACATGGTGTTCTTTACCGGTTTGTCCCGCAGTGTGCGTACCGCGGATGCAACCGAACGCTATATGAACAAGTACACCATGTCTCCAGTGCTACAGTGGGTGGGTAATCCGGAGATTAATCCCGAGCAGCACCACCAGATTGATGTCGGTATTGGCCAGCACAATGAGCGCTTCAGCTGGAATGGCGTAGCATTCTATGACGATGTCACAGATTATATTCTGCGTGACACAGCACGTGGTCAGGATGGGACCTTGCTGGCAAATGGTGCAGATATCTACCGTAATGTCGATGCAGTGTTATGGGGTACAGAAGTTGATGCATCCTGGGCAATTAGCAGCTCACTGGACTTGTCCGGTGCACTGGCCTACGTCCATGCAACCAATACCACCGATGATGATCGCGCTATAGCACAGACGCCACCATTAAATGGCAGAGTTGGGCTTAACTACTCTGTTACCCGTTGGGGCGCTGGTGGCCGTGTTCGTTTTGCAGCAGAACAGGATCGCATCGATGAACTCAGTAAACAGGAAGTTGGTGAAACTCCCTCTTATGCCGTGCTCGACCTGTATGGCAATTATCGCTTGAATGACACCTTTAATTTTAGGGCAGGGGTTGATAACACCTTCGATGAGACCTATGCAGAACATGTCAGCCGTTCTAATCTAATGGATCCATTTGCTGTTCGTGTTAACGAACCCGGACGGACATTCTGGGCCAGGATTGATGCTACATTTTAACGGGCACCGGCTCTAGCAAGCCAGGGGCTGTGTGATATCAGCCCCAGCTTATTAATATTGTTACTGAAGTGATATTTTCTGCAGACAGGGCATTCATCTTTGCGCTGTCCTTTTCTGTTTTGACCCATATTGCCGGGACAGGGCTAGTAACATTTCAACGTTCAGACCTAAAGAAGGCCAGCCATACCGCACCGGTTGATTTGTTCCAGGTGACACTGCAGCAAATCGAATCATTGCCGCCGGTTGAACCTGAGCCAATAAAACAAATAAAACCTAACTTGAAGCCAGAGCCCGTCCTGATTGCTAAATCTAAACAGCAAGCGAAACCACTACCCGTACCAAAACCAGAACTCAAACGCGCACCCAAACCACGTGTTACGAAGAAAACTGTTAAGCAGCCTGTCAGTAAAAGCATAGAGAGGCAAAAGCGCGTTGCCAGCAGTCCCGTGAAGGCACAGGAAATGTCAGTTGCGAAGCAGATTGCAGATTCAAGGAAAGTTGATTACTTTAGCCAACTGCAGGCACACATTGAGGCCTGTAAGTATTATCCCCGAGCTGCACGAAAACAGGGGATAGAAGGGCGTGTGGAGGTCAGTTTCCAGTTATTAAGGGATGGTGGGGTAAATAATATCCAGAGTACTGGAGCACATAGAATGCTAAAACATGCTGCCGCCAGGGCAGTTAAAGATGCATTGCCACTACCGAAACCGCCAGACAATCTGGCCATGCCGGCGAATATTCGTTTCACTATGCACTACGACCTGAAAAGCTAGTCAGCAGAAAAAGAGTACGGTTTAAATTTTACCGCTTATTATATGAATACTGTAGGTTCGACAAATTTGAACAAAATATATCCTATATTCAAAGAGCTTTATCTTTCGAATTTGTCGAGCCTACATCTACTTCATGGGGTAGTTGTATAGGTTCTTTTAAGACTACTGAAAATACTAGAGAGCGTATTTCTTAAGTCGGTAAAGAAAGGTATCACGAGTCAGGCCAAGCAGGCGTGCTGCACGACTCTTGTTGCCTTTTGAGGCATCTAGCGCCTGATTCATCAGGCCGATTTCCAGTGATTCCAGATCCACACCATCAGCTGGTAAGCTGAATAAATCCGTAGCGCGGGATGGTGCCTGGGGTTTCATCTCCAGCGGTAGATTACTGACATCAATTTCACCGCCATTGAACAGGATCATCATCCTTTCAATGAAATTACGCAACTCCCTGATATTGCCCGGCCATGAATACTTTTCCATCCA
>DAOVWW010000097.1 GCA_030636465.1 Gammaproteobacteria bacterium | reverse complement strand
TGTGCTTTTAACGGATCGCGACCTTTACGCGGCGATTGCAACTGCTCAGTTAATGAATCTTCAATCTCTTTCTGCTCAACTTTGTCACAGACGGCATCATCATTGTGATCCAGAACCAGGTAGCTATGCAGCGCAAAACCAATGCGGCTGGTGTGCAGGCGGGCATCGACAATATTAAGGTTCAGACGGTCGAAGCCAGCCGTGGTCATAACCAGTAGGTTGGTAACGTCGGGAGTGAATATCAGTACCTGGGTGCTGCCTGTATCTTCGGCGTAACGGACAGCGACTAGAGGTAATTCCAGGGCGCTTACCTTACTCAGGGTTTTCATGTGCCACTTTAATGTATCAAGCTTGTAACGCAGGAAATAATTACTGTCGAATAAGGAACAGTAGCGCTGGAAATCTGGCTCTGACATTTGCGCGGGGACCAGTATGCTGGATAGCTCCTGCTGCAGATTGGCCAGACGTTCTTCTCTGTCTTCGGTATCGGTCTCACCCAGTCTCAGGCGCCTCGATGTTGCATAATAAAGTTGTTGTAAGAGTTTGCTTTTCCATTCATTCCATACCTTCGGGCTGGTACCCCGCATGTCGGCCATGGTCAAAAGATAAATATTATCCAGACTTTCCTGGTTGCCCACCGTGCGGGCAAATTCCTCGATTACATCAGGGTCTGATATGTCCTTTTTCTGTGCTGTCCAGGACATGATCAGGTGATTCAGAACCAGCCACGACACAAGTTTCGTGTCGTACTCGCTGAGGTCGTGCAAGCGGCAGAAACGGGTGCTTATTTTCTCGCCTTTTTCAGCATGGTTACCGCCGCGTCCTTTGGCGATATCATGCAGCAGGGCCGCCAGGTATAATCTTTCGGGCTTGAACAGAGAGAGCATTAACTTGCTGGCCAGGGGGTGCTCCTGGCTATATTCTTTTACTGTTAATCTGCGCAGGTTTCTAAGCACAAACAGGGTGTGCACATCGACCGTATAGATATGAAATAAATCATGCTGCATTAGGCCGACGATACGGCCAAAAGCCGGGAAGTAGGCGCCGAGGACACCGTAATCGTTCATTTTCCGCATGATGTCAGTCAGGCCAGCGCCACTGCGGAACATGGTTATGAAGAGGCTGCGGCAGGCTATGTCCTGGCGAAATTTCTCATTAATCAGATCCAGGGAATAATGAATCAGGCGTATGGTATTTGCCCTGATGCCTTTCAGATCCGGCATCTCCTGAAATAAGTAGAAAACTTCCAGCAGGGCAAACGGCTGCCGATTAAAAACATCATTATTGACGACATCTATATAACCGTTTACCGAATTAAAACGTCGATTGATTTCTACCGTTGTATTGTTGTCCTGGCCAAGAAAGGACTCCTCAAAATTCTGCAGCAGGATGTCATTTAATAGACCAAGCTCTTTTACTGTCCGGTAATATCGCTTCATTAACTGCTCGACGGCGAGGCTGTCCGGGCTGTCTGTGAAACCGAATTCTGCCGCCAGTTCACGCTGGTGCTCGAACAGCAGGCGGTCTTCTCTGCGACCGGTAAGAAAATGCAGGCCGTTGCGTAGACGCCATAGAAAATTCCTGCAGCGTATTAGCGTTTGATGCTCATTTTTGGTCAGGAAATCATGCTCTACCAGTTCATCTAAAGAGCTGGCATTGAAAAAACGCATGGTGGCCCAGGCGATCATATGAAAGTCGCGCAGACCGCCAGGACTTTCTTTTATGTTAGGTTCAAGTTTATAGGCAGTTTCACCAAAACGAACATGACGTGCCTGCTGCTCCTGCAGTTTGGCGTGAAAATATTCCTCAGCAGGCCAGATCTGATCAGGGGCGATGGCGCGCTGCATTTGTTGCAGAAGTTCTGGTGACCCAGACAAAAGACGAGCTTCCATCAGGTTGGTCACCACAGTCAGATCGGTGGCGGCTACTTCGCATTCGGCAACCGTGCGCACACTGTGACCAATATCGAGGCCGATGTCCCATAAGACATGTAAAAATTTCTCACCCGATTCAGCGAAGCTATCATTCATCTCATCGCTGACCAGTATCATCAGGTCGATATCAGAGGAGGGGTGCAATTCAGCACGGCCATATCCTCCCACCGCAACCAGGCTGCAGCAATTGAGTACAGAGTGCTGTCCGCTGATTGAATCCCAGATGCTAATCAGCATTTCATCAGTAAACCAGGTCCAGAGATTGATGATACTGGTACTGGAAGCCCCTGCAGACTGAGCCCGGTGAAGGATCTCTTTCGTCTCCTGCAGGATTTGTTTTATCCTTTTGGCTGGCTGTGCCTCTTCTCTTAGAATAGCAGGGATATTTTTTACCCCGGGGAAATCCTTGCGAGTGAGGCTGGCAGGTTTGTTCTTCATTGCTTGTTTCTCATTACTACAGTGCCGCTATAAAATGCTTTAAATGACGCTTTAAATGGCTTCGCCTTCACGCAAGGTCATGACTTCATAACCATCGGCCGTCACCAGGATAGTGTGCTCCCATTGAGCTGAAAGCTTGTGGTCGTGGGTAACGACAGTCCAGTCATCCGGCAGCAGTTTCACACCTTTTTTACCTGCGTTAATCATCGGCTCGATAGTAAAAATCATGCCTTCTTTTAGTACCATGCCGGTACCGTGTTCGCCATAGTGCAGCACTTGTGGCGCTTCGTGGAATTCTTTGCCTATGCCATGGCCGCAGTATTCGCGCACAACAGAAAAATGATTTTTTTCAGCATGACGTTGGATGATGTGGCCTATGTCACCCAGTCTGGCGCCGGGTTTTACCAGTTTTATGCCCATAATCATGCAGTCACGAGATGTTTTTATCAGGCGCTCAGCAAGGGTGGATGCATCACCTACGGTAAACATCTGGCTGGTGTCGCCGTGGTAACCCTCTTTTATTACCGTGATATCGATATTGATGATGTCGCCTTTCTTTAATACTTTATCACTGGGAATACCATGACAGACCTGGTGGTTAAGAGAGGTGCAGATTGATTTGGGGAAACCATGGTAATTGAGCGGGGCGGGGATGGCCTCCTGTTCTTCTACGATATACTTATGACAGATGGAATCCAGTTCATTCGTTGTTATGCCAGCCCGTACATGCGGCTCGATCATTTCAAGTACCTGCGCAGCAAGGCGACCGGCGACGCGCATTTTTTCTATTTCTTCCGCTGTTTTGATGGTAACGCTCATTTGTCATTCCAGTTAGAACGGTCAGGGGTTGGCGATTATAACCGTGTGCTCGGCAAAATGCTGTTTTTCCTTATGGAGATTAGGGGGAAAGAAGATCCAAGATCCAAGTTCCAAGTACCAAGTCGGTGCCAAGTTTTAGTTTTTCACTTGGATCTTGGAACTTGGAACTTGGAACTACCCCATAAATATGCTATAAACGCGCCTCTTTTCAGGCTTCTGTCACTATTGAATGTCTGAGGAAATCACTGCCTTTTATGGCTATTTTAAAATCGATCGTGGGATTAGAGCTGTGCCCGGGTGTTTGATGCAACCAGATGGTTGATCAGACTGGTGCTGCCACCCATGTGAATTAAACCCGAACGGAGAAAATTATGTCTAAGATTTCGCTTCGCGATATGCTGGAAGCTGGTGTTCACTTTGGCCACCGTACACGTTTCTGGTACCCCAAAATGCGCCCTTATATCTTTGGTGAGCGCAACCAGATCCACATTATCAATCTGGAAAAAACACTACCCTTATTTGAAGATGCCTGTAACTTCCTCGGCAAGATTGCGGCCAATGGCGGCAACGTAATGTTTGTAGGTACTAAGCGTCAGGCAAGTAAAGTTGTACGTGAAGCAGCGACTCGCTGTGCTTCACCTTATGTCGATCACCGCTGGTTAGGCGGCATGCTGACCAATTTCAAGACCGTACGTAATTCAATCAAGCGCCTGAAAGAACTGGATGAGCAATTTGAAAGTGGCCAGGCAGATAAGCTGATCAAGAAAGAGCGTCTGACGATGGACCGTGAGCGCACCAAGCTGGAACGTACTCTGTCAGGCATTAAGAACATGAACGGCCTGCCGGATGCGCTTTTCGTTATTGACGTTAAATATGAATATATTGCGATAGCTGAAGCTAAAAAACTTGGTATCCCGGTCGTTGCCATCGTCGACACAAACTGCAAGCCTGAAGATATTGATTACGTCATCCCGGGCAATGATGATGCTATACGTTCAATACGCCTTTATGCTGAAACAGTTGCGGATGCCATTATCGAAGGACGTCATTCAGTTGCGACAGCTCCTGTTGCAAAGGGCAATGATAATTTTGTTGAAATGGACGATGCCAGTGCGGATGCTTTAATTGAAAAAGTTAAAGTTGAAGCTGACAGCACAGCGCCAGCATCAGCTGATTCAGCCCCTGCCGTAGCCAGCACAGATGCAGAAGCTGCACCTGTCGCTAAAAAGGCTGTAAAAAAGAAAGCCGTGAAAAAGAAGGCTGTAAAAAAGAAAGCCGTGAAGAAAAAAGCGGCGAAAAAAGCTGAAGATAAAAAGGACGAAGCGTAAAAACTTCAGACTGGCTGGCACAAAGTTTGGCTCAAATGTTACTGAATGTCATTTAATGACGTTAACGAGCCAAACCCTTATCTAGCTTTACACGACTTAAACAGATTTGTATCAAACAAGTTTAAAACCAAATTTAAGAGGGTTATACAGATGGCTATTTCCGCATCTATGGTAAAAGAACTGCGTGAACGTACCAGCGCAGGCATGATGGAATGTAAAAAAGCACTGACTGAAACAGACGGTGATATGGACGCAGCAGTACAGCTGCTGCGCACCAGTGGTGCTGCAAAGGCTGATAAAAAAGCCGGTCGCATCGCTGCAGAAGGTGTGGTGAGTATATATATTAGCGATGACAGCAAGTTAGGTGTGATCGTTGAAATTAATTCTGAGACAGACTTTGTTGCAAAAGGCGAAGACTTCCAGGGGTTTGCTGCTGATATTGCTGCCGCAGTGGCATCTGAAAACCCTGCAGACATCGATGCTTTGAATGAAACTAAACTGCCATCTGGTGAGACCGTTGATGGTATCCGACGCACGCTGATTGCAAAACTCGGCGAAAACATTACAGTGCGTCGCTTTGACAGAATTGTAGCGGCCGATGACGAAGTCATCAGCAGTTATCAACATGGCTTGAAGATTGGTGTACTGGTTCGCACTGTTGGTGGAAATGAAAATATTGGTAAAGACCTGGCAATGCACATCGCGGCAATGAAACCTCTATGTGTCAGCCCTGATGAAGTGCCAGCAGATGCTGTAGAGAAAGAAAAAGCTGTATTTACTGCTCAGGCAGCTGAAAGTGGCAAGCCACCAGAGATTATTGAGAAAATGATTGTTGGCCGTATCAACAAATTTCTTAATGAAGTTGCGCTGCATGGCCAGACATATGTTAAGGATTCCAGTACCACTGTTGGTAAGTTACTGAAGTCAGAAAGTGCTTCAATAAACCAGTTTACCCGTGTTGAAGTGGGTGAAGGGATCGAGAAGAAAGTCGAAGATTTTGCGGCAGAGGTTGCTGCTCAGGCTAAAGGGGTCTGATTAAAATGAGCAGCGGACCTGGTCAACAATCTGGTATCCGCCGCATCCTTTTGAAGCTAAGTGGCGAAGCCCTGATGGGAGATCAGGACTTCGGTATTAGCCAGGACATGCTTCAGTACGTCAGTGCTGAAATTAAGACAGCCATCGATCGTGGAATCGAGGTTGGCATAGTTGTCGGCGGCGGTAATATCTTCCGTGGTGTTTCCGCTGCAGCAGAAGATATGGAGCGGGTATCGGCGGATCAGATGGGTATGCTGGCAACGGTAATGAATGCGATCGCCATTGCTGAAAACCTTAACCGTAACAAACTCTCTGCAAAAGTTCTTTCCGCCATTCCTATTGGCACCTTCACCGAAACATTCAGTCGACGTCTAGCGCTGGAGTATCTGCAAGCCGGCACGGTGGTAGTCTTTGCCGCCGGGACGGGTAATCCATATTTCACCACCGATACGGCAGCTAGCCTGCGTGCGGTAGAAATCAGTGCTGACCTGCTGTTAAAAGCTACCCAGGTGGATGGTGTTTATGATGCTGATCCGAAAACTAATCCTGATGCCAAAAAATTCCAGCAGCTGAGTTTTGATGAGGTTCTGCAGCGCCAGCTGGGGGTTATGGATCTGACGGCAATCACACTTTGTCTGGAAAATAATCTGCCTTTACGCGTTGTTTCGATGCGTTCAGAAGGGGCTCTTGCTATAATACTTGATGGTAACGATGAAGGTACACT
>DAOVWW010000261.1 GCA_030636465.1 Gammaproteobacteria bacterium | reverse complement strand
GCTGACAGTTATTAATGTTGCGGTCGTTACACTGCCGGGAGCCAGTCTGGTTTCTGCTGCTGCACCAATTACTTGAAGCGCATTCTCTCGCACATCGAACAATTCCGGTGTACGACTCCAATAAATGGCCAGAACCAGCATCAATAGAAATAGTAGAAAGGATGCCATGCCGATAGACCAGCGCAGGCCTTTTTCCTTCCATGTAGCAGGCTTTAAAACGCTGCCTGCTGCCTTGCCTGCTTTCTTTGCCTGTTGCTGGATATTACTCATCATGGTTGCTTTTCCGGTGGATGGTTTGAATTATAGGGCACCCTATTAATCCATGAACATTATTGTATATAATCTGATCTATCCAGAATTAATAGAGGCGCTCTATATCTGTCAGAATTTATATACAGGTCTATTTAATATGCAGCTAATCTGGAGAATCACAAGCGCATGAAACCCGTAAGCAAGGTGCTCGGCGAATATGCCGCCTATCATCGCCACCCGTTAAACCGGATGACCCATTACTTCGGGATTCCTTTAATTGTTTTTTCATTACTGTTGATACTATCAATTCCCAGCTTTATTGTTGGACAAATCAACATCTCTGCGGCCGATCTAATTATCGCTATCATCATAATATGGTATCTGCTACTGGATACACAATTAGGCTTATTATCAGCACTATTTTTACTGCCCGTATTACTTCTTGCCGCCCTGGCAACATCTACTTTGAGTGGCAGCATGGTTAACGGTATTTTTGCCTTAACATTCATTGCCGGCTGGATACTTCAATTGCTTGGGCACCGCATAGAAAAGCGCCGCCCTGCACTGGTTGATAATTTCATGCAGGTCTTCAGCGCCCCGCTCTTTCTGGTTAGTGAACTGGTTTTTCACATTGGCCTGCGTCAGCCTCTTGCGACACAAGTGGACAACATCGCTAAACGTAAAGCACTCGAGATGACGTTAGAGGTTAACAATTAATGAAAATGCTTCGTTATCTCCTGGCCGCAGCTGTTTTCCTTTTGTTCCTGCTGCTGGTGGTCATTACCGGCATGGCTGGAGACACCCTGCTCTCGCTATGGGACAGGCTACAGACAGCCCCCTGGTATATCACCAGTTTGTTTGCACTGATATTGCTGCTATTCACCATCACCAGTGTCGTCATACTCTGGAAACTACTTCGGCCGACAAAGAAAAGAAAATCGGATAAATCCCCCATTGATGAACAAAGCCTGCAACAACGTATTAATGATGCCGAGTTGAGCGGCATCGACATCACCGCAGCAAAACTTGAACTGAAAAAACTGAATCAACGCAGGCAGACTGGTAAGCTTACCATCGCGCTGGCGGGCAACATCAGCACCGGCAAAAGCAGCCTGATCAATAGCCTGCTACCGGGTGCAAATGCACAAACCGATGTTACCGGCGGCACCACCACACAGGTCACCGAATACCACTGGAAAACGCCATCTTCTGATGAGGTCATCCTTATCGATATCCCCGGGCTGCAAGATGCTAGTGATACCGGGCTGAGTGATAACGCACGTCAGGAAGCCAGTCGCGCGCACCTGGTTATTTACCTTTGTGACGGCGACCTGACCCGCCAGCAGCTACATGAACTGTCATTGCTGGCTGAATTAAAAAAACCGATCATCCTCACCCTTAATAAAAGTGACTGGTATAATAAAAATGAACGTAAACAGATACTTCAGCGCCTACGCGAGCATACACGGGATATAAATGATATTTCTATCGTTACCACTAGCACACAGGCTAGCAAACAGGTTCTCATCAAGCAGCCCGATGGAACAGAATCCACTGAGATACGCAATATAAAACCGGACATAAGGGAGCTGGCTCGGGCTCTACAGCAACGCATCGACAACAACCCAGAAAGACTTGAAAAATTACGTGACAGTGCCATCTTTACCCTGGCAGCACGCAGCCTTGATGAGGCAGAACTTCATCAAAAGCTTGAAAAAGGGCAATCACTGGTTCGCAACCATACGCGCAGTGCTATCGTTGGCGCGATGGCTGCCATCAGTCCCGGTACGGATATTCTGATACAGGGCGCGCTAGGTATCAGCCTGATAAAAAGCCTCTGCTCCCTGTATGACGTACCTGTCAGCCAGCTTGAAATTGACCGCTTGCTGAAACTCGGTCAAACCCGGCTGAATCGTCATATCGCACTTATCATGGCCGTACTGGGTAATGCACTAAAAGCATTTCCTGGGCTGGGTACACTGGCAGGAGGCGCACTGCATGCAGTAACCTATGGAATGATATTTGACGCACTGGGCCGCAGTCTGAACGAGATACTGGCCTCCCGCGGAGAACTGGCAACCCTGCCGGTAATTAATCGATTTACGGAGAACCTTGGTGATCAACTGGAAAAACGTAGCAGCGACATTATCCGGCTGGTCCTGGAATCCAGGGACAAAAAAGAAAAATAAGTCGGTAAGTACTCTGGACTCCAACGAGAAAGCCAGGAGTATAGATCACTCCGACCACCATCTTGCCCTGGCCAGTGACAGCCTGTCACGATTACTCGATGATCAACATATTCCTCAGTCTGTACGTAATAGCCTGGAGGATGAATACCATAATATCCAGACCTTACTGGATAAAATTGAAAACAATGAAATCCATATTGCGGTGATGGGGCGCGTCAGTGTAGGCAAGTCCTCCTTACTCAATGCACTGTTAGGCTCGCAGGTATTTTCAACCAGCCCATTGCATGGTGAAACGCGCAGCATAGATAGAAATGCATGGCAATCCTATGACAGTGGCGGTGTATTCCTGATTGATACGCCGGGTCTGGATGAAGCCGACGGCGAACAGCGTGAACAACTGGCTATGGAGGCCGCAGCCCAGGCTGACCTGATCCTTTTTGTTGTTGACGGCGACCTTACGCAGAGTGAACTCGATAGCCTTATGACCCTGCACAGCCAGTCAAGTATAGTGTTGCTGGTACTGAATAAAATTGACCGTTATAGCGTCGATGAAAAAGACCAGCTGCTAAAATCTTTATGCAAACATGCCACAGGTATCGTACTCAAGGAAAACATCCTCTCCGCTACTGCTGCCCCACCTGCTCAAACCCTGATACAGATTGATCAATCAGGTAATGAAACCGAAATACAACGTGAAACAGAACCTGATGTCTCAGCTCTGACCAGCCGCCTATGGCAGATAATTGAACAGGACGGACGCAGTCTCGCGGCACTCAATGCCAGCCTGTTTGCTGCTCATGTCACCGATAAAGTCGCCGCCAGAATTCTGGAAACTCGCAAAGGACTGGCAGAAAAAATTATTCGTTATTATTGTATAGCCAAGGGCGTCAGTGTAGCGGCTAACCCCATTCCCGTAGCTGATCTGGTTGCTGCAGCGACGTTGGACAGTGCACTGGTCTACCACCTTTCACGAGTTTATGACTTGCCGATGAGCCGACGTGAATCCGGTAAACTCGTCGCCGCTATTTTCGCTCAACTAGCAATTTTAATGGGCGCCATATGG
>DAOVWW010000203.1 GCA_030636465.1 Gammaproteobacteria bacterium | reverse complement strand
GCTGGCAATATTGACCGGCCTGTTTTTTGTTAACTTAATAGCACCTGGCGTTATTAACGGTGTTCCTGCTGGTGGTCTGATGGGCCTGGAAGCTGATGTTAGTAATATCGTTGCTAATTCACAGGGGCGTGGTGCCAGTGATTTTTTCACTGTATTTGAGCGCATGGTACCGTCAAACATCTTCAAAGCCGCTGCAGATGGCCAAATGTTGGGCCTCATTACTTTTTCCCTGTTGTTTGCCTACTACATGGTTCGCATCCCGGCAAAGTATGGCTCCGTGATGACAGATTTCTGGCAGGCAATGATGCAAATCATGCTTAAGATAACTGAGCTGGTGATGAGGTTTGCACCGATAGGAGTGTTTGCCCTGGTTGCAAAAGTAGTTGCTTCAACTGGCTTTGCTGCTATAGCACCATTGGCCACCTTTGCCGGAACAGTATTCCTGTCACTGTTATTTCATTCAGTAATAACGCTGCCGATACTTTTATCATTTGTCGGCAGGGTTTCTCCTCTACGTCATTTTCAGGCCATGCTGCCTGCTATGTTAATGGCATTTTCAACCAGTTCATCTGCAGCCACTCTTCCGGTGACACTGGATTCTGTTGAAAAACGAGCAGGGGTATCAAATAAAGTTTCCTCATTCGTACTGCCTCTGGGTGCAACGATTAATATGGATGGCACTGCCCTGTATGAATGTGTAGCGGTGATTTTTATCGCCCAGGCCTACGGCATAGATTTGAGTATGGGGATGCAGTTCCTCATCGTCACGACTGCCTTATTGACTTCTGTCGGTGTGGCCGGCGTCCCTGCAGCAAGTTTGGTCGCCATTGTGGTGATCCTGGCCGCAGCAGGTCTACCTGCTGAAGGTATTGGTCTTATCCTTGCAGTAGATCGAATACTGGACATGTGCCGTACCACCGTCAATGTTTTTTCAGACTCATGTGGAGCTGTTATTATTGCCCGCACTGAAGGAGAGCAGGGGGTGCTGGAAAATGTCCCTGATTGTGCGATGAACCAACGCTAAATTCCCTTGTCATAGAAATACATCCGATATTGCCTGAAGCGATATCAATAAAGATGATTATTAAATACACAACATAAAATATTTGAGATAAATAAATGAAGAAAATTTACCTTTTACCCCTGGCTCTTATTTTACTGAGTAACCTTGCTACTGCCGGGACCATACCTGATAAGGTAAAACAGAGTCTGGATACAGTTGCTCCCGGATATGACCCTGATTCAATTAAACTAACACCTCTGGCAGGACTATATGAGTTTGTCGCTCACGGCCAGGTCCTCTATATTTCCGCTGATGGACGCTTTATTGTTAATGGCAACGTCATTGATCTGGAGACGAAACAAAATCTTACTGAGCTAACTAAAAGAACAATAACGAAGAAGGTCATGGATGCTTACGATAAGAAAAAAATGATTACTTTTTCTCCTGTCGGCAAGCCAAAGTACATCGTTTCAGTTTTCACTGATGTAGATTGCCCGTACTGCTCGATGATGCATAAGGAAGTACCAAAACTGAATGAAGCAGGTGTTGAAGTTCGTTATTTAATGTACCCGCGCGCCGGTGCAGGCTCAGCTACATTCAAAAAGTCTGTTTCAGCCTGGTGTAGTGAAGATCAGAAGAAAGCCATTGGTATTGCAAAAGAAGGCGGTACTGTTGTTGCAAAGAACTGTGAAAATCCTGTACAGGAACAGTTCGACCTTGGCCGGTCACTAGGTGTAAATGGCACACCGACGCTAATACTCGAAAATGGCAAGGTACTTCCGGGTTATCTCCCTGCTGACAGGCTACTTAAGGTGCTGAAAGAGCAGGGATGAAACAAAGGTTTACGGTTTAAGTTTTACGTAAACCGTAAACCTTAAAACGTAATACTTAATCTTTTAGCTCTTCTTTCCATCGGTAAATAATATCCAGCGCTTCCCGGGCAGTCATCCTGTCAGGGTCCAGCGCGCTGAGTTCTTCTTCCAGTTTGCTTGCTCTTTCAATATCTTTCTCATTCTTTGTGTCTGCAGGCGAATCGAAGATAGATAATTGTATTCCTTCATGGTGTTTGACCAGCTCGGTTTCCAGTTCCCGTAACTTACTTTTTGCCCTGGCTATCACCGCCTGTGGAACGCCCGCCAGTGACGCCACCTGCAGGCCATAACTTTGACTGGCTGGGCCTTCCTGTACCTGGTAGAGGAAGGTGATTTTATTTCTGCTTTCTACAGCTGTCAGATGAACGTTTTTAACCGTAGCCAATTCATCACTGAGGCTGGTTAGTTCAAAATAATGCGTGGCAAATAGTGTGAATGCACGGATCTGACCTGCAAGCGATTCTGCACAGGCCCAGGCCAGAGATAAACCGTCGAAGGTCGAGGTGCCACGTCCTATTTCATCGAGTATCACCAGGCTTTCGGCAGTGGCATTGCGTAATATGGTTGCCGTCTCAGTCATCTCCACCATAAAAGTAGAACGGCCGCTGGCAAGATCGTCAGATGCCCCTATGCGGGTGAATATGCGATCAACAGGTCCAATTGTTACTTTATCGGCAGGCACCCAGGAGCCGGTATAGGCCAGTAACGTAATGAGTGCTGTTTGTCTCATATAGGTGGATTTACCACCCATGTTTGGCCCGGTGATGACCATCATTCGTGTGCTTTCATCCAGTTCACAGCCATTGGGGACAAAAGGTTTTGCCGTATTTTGTTCTACCACCAGATGGCGCCCGCCCTGGATGTCTATTCCTGGGGAAGAAACATATGTGGGACGGACGAGGTTGAATCTTTTTGCATTGAGGCTGCAGGCAGCTATAACATCAATATTTGCTATGGCCTCGGCTGATATTTGTAATGCATGCAAATCATCATTAATGCGCTCTAGTAGATCGGCATAGAGTTGTTTTTCCAGTGCCAGTGCACGTTCTTTTGCACTCAACGCCCGTCCTTCAAATTCTTTTAGCTCTGGAGTGATGAAGCGCTCAGCATTTTTAAGCGTTTGCCTGCGTGTATAATCCTCTGGTACCTGTTCAGAATACAGACGGCTGATCTCAATGTAATAACCGTGTACACGATTGTATTTTACCTTCAGGCCGCTGATACCGCTGCGTTCACGTTCACGCGCTTCCAGTTCAAGTAAATATTCACCGGCATTATCTTTCAGCGTCTGTAATTCATCCAGGTCTGCATTGAACCCCCGTTTTATTACTCCGCCATCACGCAACAGGGCAGGGGGTTCATCAATTATTGCATTACCAAGTGTTTCTGTTAACTCCAGGTAGCTTCCAATTTCAGATAGTAGTCTGTCGGTGAGCGGGCTATCCAGTGTTGCCAGGCATTCATGCAATGAAGGCAGCTGCATTAATGCTTGACGCAAATAGCTGATATCTCTCGGTCTTGCAGATCCCAGGGCTATGCGAGGAAGAATACGCTCTACATCCCCAATTAGACGCAAAGTACCATTCAGTTGTCCGATATCGACGCTGTTCATCATTGCATCAATAGACTGGTGCCTATGCTGAAGAATAGAAATGTCTCTTTCTGGGCTTGCTAACCAGCGTCTGAGCAGGCGGGAGCCCATTGATGTTGAACAGGTGTCGAGAACAGAGAGCAAGGTGTGTTCTCTGCCGCCATTGAGGTTAATGTCCAGTTCCAGGTTGCGCCTGGAGGCGGCATCAATGATGACATGGCTTCCTTGTTGCTCTATTTTCAGGGCATTGATATGAGGCAGGGTATCGCCCTGGGTATCACGTGCATATTGAATAACAGCGCCAGCAGCTTGCAGGGCAGAGGGGATCTCCTCTATATCGAAGGCGGTAAGGTTTTGCACAGCGAACTGCTTTTGTAATGATTCTGTGGCCGTTTTAGTATCCAGGTACCAGTCGGGTATGGTCTGTAAATTGACTGTTGCGGGCAATAAATCTTTGAATTGCTGAATAGCGGTTTCAGCTATCAGAATTTCGGCTGGTTGCAGGCGTTGAATCTCAGCCGTAAGGTTCATGGCATCAGGCAAATGCCTGGCATTAAAACGTCCGGAAGAAAGCTCCAGCCAGGCAATGCCATAACCGTCTTTAGC
>DAOVWW010000276.1 GCA_030636465.1 Gammaproteobacteria bacterium | reverse complement strand
TACACTCTATTACTGTAGCGATACAAGGCTGCGGACAACAACAGGTCGAGTTGAACGGATTCATCCAGTCCGGTTGAATCCCAGTACTTATTTAATTCATCAAGGTAGTAATCAGAAGGCTCGAGTCCTTCATCTTTGGCCTGGGTAATGGTATGCGATAAATCATAAGCACGATCCAGCCGGCCCTTTTGGTTCGACCACAGCAGTTTATATTTGCGCTCTCGATAAAACTCCAAAACATCCGAATCTTTCAGCTCCTGCAGTTGATCCGGATTACTTTTCAATAACTGCTCAAGATAACGTGATGATTCTTTTTGCCATGAGCTATCGGCCTGTGCAATGGCAGAACATAACAGCCATAACAGGAACAATACCCTCTGGAAGCAGAATAATCTCGTCACAAAATTCGACATTAATAAGAATGAGCAGCGGTTTCAGATCAGAATTATTACTAATATAAACAAAAACCCTGACCTGATCCTACTATTAATTTAATGAAATGTTCGGCAATGGTATTCGTAGCGGTACCAGTTTGATATCGCAGGCTCACAGTAATATTTTGGTCGTCCGCTTTGGGTTGAATCGACTGCTGAACCAAGAGGTTTAAGGGTCGGCTTTCTCAACAACAGACGCTTAAAATGAAGAACCCAGAGACGACCTACGGCCAACAACGGACACTGGGATAAAAGGCTAGCTATACTTAGGGAATTGAATAATTCTATTTCCAGCTTAACATGCGATATCCCGAATTAAATTGCCGCCCTCTGTGACAACAACTGAAAGATTTTCATTTCTTTAACCACTGACCTTGCTGGTTTTGAATCCAGGTGCCAGCCGGGACTTTCTTGAATATCTCCTTCGCATAAACCTTACCAACCTGATCGATGCTTACGCCCTGAGCAGCCGCCTTTTTCGCATAGACTGCCTTGCGTTTCTTGTTGATGGAGGCAACCTCTGCAGTTGCGCTGGGATCACGTGCCACCACATAGCCACTAGCACTTTCACCGAGTGCGCCGGAAGCACGCAAGTCCTGAAGAGAACCGGCCCAGGCTGTAATTCCACCCGCTAATAGAAATACCACGATAGTCATCATGATGGATCTGAAGAAACTTGAACTGCAATTTCGTAGCATGCTGTCCTCCCGAAAAATATATTTACTGGTAAATACTTTCATTAAAAAACATCTGGATTGGATTCAATATCTTTTTTTGCCTGCTCTTCCAGTGTCACGCGTACATTAGCATCCAGTTTGATATTGAGGTTAATCGTGATCGGTTCTTTTGGCGCTTCAACTTTGACAGTTGGTGTACAGGCCGTCATGAGCATCAGCACTGCGACAACTGAGACAAAATTTATATGATAGTTCCTGCGCATAGATCGTACTCACTCCGGGTTATTTTCACATTACCTTAGCGGATGAATGCTTGCCAATTACAAAGTCAGCTTAGCAGTAAACCAAATGCTACTCTACCCCAGTCATCAACGATGGACAGTATGCTTAGTGTAATCTGAACGCTCGCTGAAGGGCTTTACTGGATACTCCATAGGCCTGGCCGAGGGCCTTCAGGATATCACTGATATTACTTTCCAGATTAATATTCAAACGAAATGGGCGTCCTTCCAGGACTTTCGGATTATTGCCAAGCAAAGAAAGTGTGGTCAGCAGGTCATTGTTTGCAGAATTATTCAATTTAATTGTCAGTTCGGTGTAGTGAAACTCGGTCAGTGCCTGCAACAGCAGATCAACATCTTCAGCGCTGCCAGCCAGTAATTTCGACACCTTTTCTGATTTAAAACGAAGTATCCCTGGCTTATTTGCGGCAAGCACGCCGTCTTGAATCGAGATAGAATCATCTCTCAAAGTCAGTGGAATACTGCCGTCAAGACGCCCTTCCCCTGCAAGCCCCTCAACATCTATCAGCTTGAACAGCGCCTCAAGGTCGAGATCAGCCACTTGAAACACCACGTTGGTAGAGCTGGATAATGGGTCAACCACAGTAGGGCCTATTGACAGCGTACCGCCGATCATAGACAGCTGGGCCTTGTCGATGGCGAGCTGAGCTGAGTCTGTTCCCTGAATTTTGTATATAATTTCCATATTCTCCATGGGAACACCAGGATCGATACGCTGAATTGTTATTTTTTGCTGCGGAGGACTCTTGGGTGATAACAGGTCAGTCAGTTGTAACGCGGCTGACAGGCCGCTGATAGTGGTTCCATTCTGAGTAAAAGACAGATTCTGTAAATTAATCTCAGCACCGCTTTTAATACCCTGTTTCAACCAACTGACGTGGCTACTGGCGCTGGCAGAGCCACTGACGGACTCCAGCATGGCCAGATCAGGGAAAAGCGCGACGGGTTGCAGTGCACCGGGTGAGAATGTCAACGGAGTAACATCCAGTTTCAGGTTACCCTCGCCCGTATCGAGTCCATGCACGGCAGCTAATTTTAAATATCGCTTGCCGGGTATGCCGCCAAGGGCATTGATGAATAAACGCTTGCGCCTCAGCTTCACGTTGCCGGCCAGGCTGATCGGCGCAAAATAAGGTTTTAGCGCCAGATGCTGCAGCCGACCGATTCTGAAATCGGCGAGTTGACGATTGCCTGACTCACCGTGGCGTATCGTAGTTGTGATTTTTTCCAGTTGAATCTGGTATTGCGGCAGAGTAATGCCTGCTGCACTGATAGTGCTCTTGCCATTGAACTGACCTGTACTTTCCATCCTGCCCGTGTGCAAAATCTTTCCGGGACGAATATCCATTTCCAGTGTCGGCGCGTCATCACGGTTAACAAGCAATGTGAAGCTGCCAGGTTGTAGCGTAATCTGATTTTCCAACGACAGCCCCTGGGATCCCCACCCAAACCGAATGTCAGACCTGGGAAGGTGCAATTTCAAAGGTCCTTTGACTCGAAACGCCTTGAACGGCGCAAGTTTTGCAACTGTCATTTGTCCCGGCTTGCGTAGTGACAGTTGCCCGCCTTGTTCTTTGAAGTTGACCCGCATTGGCAAAGTAACGCTTGTCTTACGCGCATCCAGTTGTTCGAGATGAAATCGTTTTGCCTCTGCGGCAAGGTCCAGCTCCCCCGCCCATGTATCGGCTGACCCCTGCAAGTTGCCGCTCAAAGTCAATTTGTCGATCGTGTTACCGGCGTATTTGAATCCTGAAGAGATAACATTGACCTCGCCAAGTTTGAATGCTGTCACCTGGTTTTGCCGACTAATGGTGACCTCTGCCTGTGCGCTGATGTCGGCTCGCGCTTTATCAACGATAAACTCCAGATCAGTTGCAAGATCCATTTGAATTTCATCGGCTATCATGCCGATAGTTACGTTTGCACTATTTTCACCTTTGCTCT
>DAOVWW010000236.1 GCA_030636465.1 Gammaproteobacteria bacterium | reverse complement strand
TTCAGTCAGTGTCTCAAAACCGGCACGCACCCGTTCAGTCGCACCCCCACCAGGTTCCTCCTCGTCACCAAACTTATCGGGCTCAGTTTCTTCACGGAAATTAGTTTCAATAATACCCGCACGTCCACCACCGTTGGCAGAAGCATAAGCCAGTGCAATATCCTTAGCATTACCCGTAGCATCCTGAGCGATGGCTATCAATGTAGGTACACCGCCACCCTGAGTATAGGTGGAGCGAACCAGGTGACCCGGACCTTTTGGCGCAACCATGAAAATATCCATGTTTTCAGCAGGTTTGATATAACCAAAATGAATATTAAAACCGTGTGCAAAAGCGAGTGCTGCACCATCTTTCAGGTTAGGCTCGATCTCATTGGCATACACCTCTGCCTGTTTTTCATCAGGGGCAAGTATCATGATGATATCGGACATGGCAACCGCATCGGCAATATTTGCCACTTCCAGTCCAGCTGACTCAGCCTTGATACGAGAAGCGGAACCTTCACGAAGTCCGACTACAACGGATAGGCCGCTGTCTTTAAGGTTATTGGCATGGGCATGTCCCTGTGAGCCATAACCGATAATGGCAATTTTTTTGCCCTGGATGTTGGCAAGATCAGCGTCTTTGTCGTAATAAACCTTCATGATATTCCTC
The DNA here is from genome assembly GCA_030636465.1 of Gammaproteobacteria bacterium. GTDB lineage: Bacteria > Pseudomonadota > Gammaproteobacteria > BMS3Bbin11 > BMS3Bbin11 > BMS3Bbin11. The sequence continues at coordinate 3,057 of DAOVWW010000236.1, read as the reverse complement.
GTAAACTAAACATGCCGGAATCCCGGCGAAAATAATAAAATAATATGATTTTTTCGAAATCGAAATAGTACTTAAAGCCTTAGGCCTTTTTCACCACGGGCGATACCTAAAACACCGGAACGAACCACTTCAATGATGGTGTCATTTGGCACGGCTTTTAAAAAGGCGTCGATTTTACCACAACTACCAGTTAGTTCGATGGTATAACTGGTATCGGTGACATCTACGATGCGTCCGCGGAAAATTGCAACGAGGCGATTGATCTCATCTCTCGCCGCTCCGGTAGCACGTACCTTGATCAGGCTAATCTCTCGTTCGATATGCTCGTTCTCTACAAGATCGACCAGCTTCACTACATCTATCAACTTATTCAACTGTTTCTTGATCTGTTCGACAACTTGATCTGTACCACTGGTTACCAGGGTCATGCGTGACAAGGATGAGTCTTCTGTGGGTGCAACCGTTAAGGACTCGATATTGTATCCGCGAGCAGAAAACAGCCCGGCTACGCGAGACAGTGCACCTGACTCATTTTCCATTAAGATGGAGATGATATGTCGCATCAGGCTAGCTCCCTCTCTTCATCATCGCGTGAATTTCTTGGTGACAGGTGCATTTCATGATGCCCCTTACCCGCTGCGATCATGGGATAAACGTTCTCAGTTTGATCAGTAATAAAGTCGAGGAAGTATAACCTTGATTTATCCGATAGCGCCTCTTTCAGCGCGCCTTCTACATCAGCAGGTTTCTCAATTTTTATTCCGATATGGCCATAACCTTCAGCCAGTTTTACCAGGTCAGGCAAGGCATCCATATAGGAATTGGAATAGCGGCGATCATAAAAGAATTCCTGCCACTGGCGAACCATGCCCAGGTAGCGGTTATTCAAACAGATAATATTCAGTGGCAAATCATATTGCTTGCAGGTTGAAAGCTCCTGCAGGCACATCTGAATACTGCCCTCGCCGGTCACACAGGCAACCGTCGCATCAGGATGCGCAAGTTGCACGCCCATCGCAGCAGGCAAACCAAAGCCCATAGTGCCCAGGCCACCAGAGTTAATCCAACGGCGAGGTTTATTGAATTTATAATATTGTGCAGCAAACATCTGGTGCTGACCAACATCTGAAGTAACAAAGGCATCTCCATGCGTTACTTCATAGAGTTTTTCAACGACAAACTGTGGTTTGATGATCTCACTTTCACGATCATAATCGAGACAATCTATCTTGCGCCAGCCATCGATCTGCTGCCACCATTTCTTTAATGCCTCGGCATCCGGCTTAGTTTTCGCTTCCTTAATCAGACTTATCATCTCATCAAGAATGACATCAGCAGAACCAACAACAGGAATATCAGCAGATATCGTCTTGCTGATTGATGAAGGATCGATATCAACGTGGATGATCTTTGCGTAAGGACTGAATTTATCGGTATCGCCGGTTATCCGGTCATCAAAACGTGCACCGATGCAAAGCATGACATCACATTCATGCATGGCAAGGTTGGCCTCATAAGTACCATGCATACCTAACATGCCGACAAACAAGGGGTCGTCGGCAGGATAAGCACCAAGCCCCATCAAGGTATTGGTACATGGATAAGCAAGCAATCGAACCAGTTCTGTCAGCTTCTCGCTACAGTTAGACAAAATAATGCCGCCACCAGAATAGATAATAGGTCGTTTTGCTGCCAGTAACACCTGCACTGCCTTGCGTATCTGTCCGATGTGCCCTTCAGTCACAGGCTGATAAGAGCGCATACTGATACTTTTCGGATAGATGTACTCAGTTTTATCGGCGGTGATATCTTTAGGTATATCAACAACTACAGGACCAGGCCTGCCGGTAGTCGCAACATAAAAGGCTTTTTTGATCGTTGTGGCAAGATCACGAACATCTTTAACCAGAAAATTATGCTTTACACAGGGTCGAGTGATGCCTATCGAATCAACTTCCTGAAAGGCATCATCACCAATCAGATGTGATGGAACCTGAGCGGTAATAACGACCAGGGGAATTGAATCCATATGTGCTGTGGCAACAGGGGTGACGACATTCGTTGCACCCGGACCGGATGTCACCAGGACTACACCCGGTTTACCGCTGGAACGGGCATAACCATCGGCGGCATGACCCGCTCCCTGTTCGTGACGAGCAAGGATATGTTTTACCGCGTCCTGTCGGTAGATTGCATCATAGATATGCAGAGCCGCGCCGCCCGGATAACCGAACAGGTATTCAACTCCTTCATCCGCCAGCGCCTTGACCAGGATTTCCGCACCGGTTAATTCCACTTTATCACCTCAAAAATAGGATTATCTTTCCCACAGCAATCAGGTTCGGGTTCATCGAAAAGATGAAGACGAACCATTGATTAAACTAAGGAATGCTAAATATTAGAACTTACTAATAAGACCCTGCGCGGTCAATAGATAAAACAGGCTTTTTTGCACTATTTTCTGCTCCAGCAGCAGAATCAGGCAAAAATAGCCCTGTGACCTTTGTGGCGAAGGGTTTTACTGAGGATTTTATTGTCCCTGACGAGAGAATGGCTGTGAGATCATCGCCCAGACAGAGTTGCCTTCCTCGGACACTGCCCAGTCGAGTCTGACCACTGTACGGAAGGCCATTAATCGCAAACCGATACCTGCATCGACTTTCAAATCCTTGAAGAAAAGGTCACCATCATATTCATCACTGACTCGCCCAGCTTCAATAAAAGGAACCAGCTGCCACCAGTCAATTTCAAAATAGTTCAGTAATGGCAAATCCCGTAAAGGCTGAGTCTGAGGAATAAATCGCAGTTCTGCTGAATAATAGACCGCAGCCTTGTCATGGAAACGTCCTGTTGGGTAGGCTTTCATACGATCGTAACCACCCAGACTGGAACCATAACTAGGTGGTGGCTGATGATTAATGCTGCCATCTTCCGCCACAGCCCAGTCCGTAGTATTGGAAGTCCAGAAATTTAATGCCAGGGATTTCTGACGGAACCATTTAGATTTACCCAGATAGAAATGCTTGGTTAAATCAGCTTCCAGATTAGTCCAGCTAT
>DAOVWW010000221.1 GCA_030636465.1 Gammaproteobacteria bacterium | reverse complement strand
CCGTGCAACATCCTCGGTATTCCTGTTCTTTTTTCTAATATGAAGGAAAACATGCTCTCCTTCTCCACTGGCCGAAAACCCGAGCTGTTCTTCGACAATGAAATCTTCTGGAATAGTACGTATGAATCCGTTTATTGCTAAAATAGGATAAGCACGCGGTAGCTCGTCAAATTGATAGTCAGGGGTCATTAGCGGGGGTCACAGGGTATTCAGGCACAAAAAAGCCGCTGTAACCATACAGCGGCTGATATTTTCACGTCTAGCGCTTTACCGGCTGAGCAGAATCAGGCTGCGGCGTTATCTTTAGATGTTTTTTCCTTCAAATCAGCAATGGCTGCAGTAATCGCATCTTCGGCCAGTACTGAGCAGTGGATTTTGACAGGAGGCAGCGCCAGTTCTTCTGCAATTGCAGTATTCTTGATCGCACCCGCTTCATCCAGAGTCTTACCTTTCATCCATTCTGTTACCAGGGAACTTGATGCTATAGCTGATCCACAGCCATAGGTTTTAAATTTAGCATCTTCAATAACGCCATTATCGTCAACCTGGATTTGCAGACGCATTACATCACCGCAGGCGGGTGCGCCAACCATTCCAGTGCCGACATTTGGAGCATCTTTATCGAGCGTTCCTACATTTCTGGGGTTTTCGTAATGATCCAGTACTTTTTCACTGTAGGCCATGTTTAACTCCGTTTTCTTTATATATTTTCGTTTATAAGGTTTTGCTAATTATAGCAGAATTTTAAAAAATATCTCAGCCGACCTTTCTTAGATCTGCATATTCACCAGTATTACCGGAATGCAATAATCCAGCAGGGATATCACCGATAAAATCACCCTCAGCGGCACGTTCGATACACTCTTTAAGAGTGATGTTGTGTAGAAATTTATAGATACTGCGGCTTAAAGAACTCCACATCATCTGGCTCTGATAACGAACATTATCACCATAGTGCGGGATAACTGTTTCACGCATAGCATAGGTACGGTCATCGACTGAAGTGACAATATCAGCGACAGATATTTCATCAGCTGACAAAGCCAGCCTGTAACCGCCACCGGGTCCACGGACACCTTCTATCAGCTCACTTTCTCTTAAATTTGCGAACAACTGTTCTATATAGGATACGGAAATTCCCTGATCTTCAGCAATCTGGGCAGCCGTCATAGCTCTGCCTTTGCCATGAATGGCAAGAAACATCATACCTGAAATAGCAATTTGTCCTTTTGATGATAATCTCATTTTAATCTCCTGAATGCCCCTACGGGCCTATTCTTGACTAATTTACTAGGTTATTATATTAGATGGCATAACTTCTGTCAATTACCCGATGTTTTGAACGGGCTTTATACAGCCCATTTCTCTACAACATTCCTGATTTCTTCAATCAGGGCAACAGGCTGGTCGAGTATCAGATGATGATAAGCATCAGATATTTCCACTGTTTCTTCGGCTCTGATTATCTCTGACTTCATGGCTGCAGCCGTTATTTCATCAAGGATTCTGCTGTTCTGTCCACGGATAATGAGAGTTGGTGCCGTAATTTTCTGCAACTCAGCGAAAATAGAAGAAGCCTGCAAGTTACGAAATGCCTGAGGATCATATTTCCATGTCCAGCCATCATCACACTGCACGATTGATTCAGCAGCAATATATTCCAGAAGGTTTTCATTTTCACAAGGCTGGGGAGGGATTAGCCGGAATCGTTGCTGTGCCTGCAGACGAGTTTCATAAACCCGTCTTGTTCCTAATAAATCATGCCCTCTTCTGCGTTTGACTGCGGTCGTGACCGGTGCTCGAACAGCAGAATCAATGATGATCAGACCGGGTAAATTCTGTACCTGCGCAGCCACCCGAATCGCAATCAAACCACCCATACTATGCCCAATAACTACAGGTTTATTGCGGAAGACAGAGCGGGTATTGAGTAGTGAAAGTACTTCTTCGCGCCAGAGATCTGAGGTGTAAAAAGGTCTTCTTGTACTGTCACCATGGCCACTCAGGTCTATAGCGACACAATGGAAATCAGGAAGGAATTGCGGTGCTATAAATCTCCACCAGCGGGCATGGGCCGCACCACCATGAATAAATAATAATCCTGGTTTATCAGTATCACCCCATTCGAGTAAGTTCAGCTCGACACCCACTACAGCCACCATCCTTTGCTTCGGCTTGTGCAGCAACCCTTGCGCAAGTAAATCGTCTACGGATGGTTTATTCATTCAATCCTCTAAGTGTATTCAGCTATAGGGCACCTCTAGGTTATAATGCTCGACTACAAACGAAGTACTCCACCGGATAATAAATGAACTGTTTGATTACTGCTAAAGGTTTAACGAAAAATTATGGTCGCTTTCGCGCCGTAGACCATGTTGATTTTCAAATCAGGCCAGGACGTGTAGTAGGACTGGTGGGTCCCAATGGTGCAGGAAAATCCACCACATTAAAGGCAATTCTGGGGCTGATTAAGTTTCGCGGCGAACTTGAAGTATTTGGCCGCAGCCCACGTGTTGACCGTGCGGAGATCATGCATGACCTGAGTTATATATCAGATGTTGCCTCCCTGCCTGAATGGATCCGTGTCGATCAGTTGCTAGAACTGATGGTATCGACACATCCATCTTATGATTTAACTAAATCCCTGAATTTCCTTGCCCGCACAGACATCAAAAAAACACACCTGATTAAACAATTATCCAAGGGCATGAAAACACAGTTACATCTTGCCATTGTTATGGGCATTAATGCGCGCATGCTGGTGCTTGACGAGCCCACTCTTGGACTGGATATCATTTACCGCACCGAATTTTATGATCAGCTGATCAATGAATACCTGGACCCGCAACGCTCTATTCTTATTACTACTCATCAAATTGAAGAAGTTGAACATATACTTACAGACATCATGATTATCAATAAAGGCAGGATAATAATTAATATGCCGATTGAAGAAATTGGAAATCACTATACCCAGCTAAAAACCACAAAAGAGTCAGCGGCAGAAGCAAGAAAACTAAATCCCATATATGAAAAAGACTTGTTAAATGAAGCCGTAATGATTTTTGAGAATAGCGATACCAAACGCCTGAAGGAGCTTGGAGAAGTCAGCACACCCCATCTGGCTGAACTATTTGTTGCAGCGGTAAAGGGTACACATCATGACTAGTTTCACATGCCTGCTACGTCGTGAGATGTGGGAACATACCAGTTTGAAAAACATCCCGCTCACATTACTTGCCTTTGTGCTATTAGCCAACCTTGCTTTTGTTTTTGTTATTGGTAATACCGATAGTTCATTTACCATCAGCATGGGAGACACCACTCAAAACCTGGGAAATTATATCGACTTTTTCTCGCAAATGGATCCTGACAGCCAGGCGAGAGTCATAAACGGCACCATGATCACTACCGGTATGATCATTAATTCTATACTGCTGATAGTCATGTTTTTCTACTTGCTCGACAGCCTCTATGGTGAACGAAAAGAGAGAACCATATTATTCTGGAAGTCTCTGCCAGTATCGAATAGAACCACTGTGCTTTCCAAATTATCTATAGCGACGATCATCATTCCCGTCATCATATTTATCACAACTACGCTGGCTAATCTGATTACACTGGCGCTACAAAGCTACACCCTGTTCCACAATCAACATGATGCAGCATTACTATGGCAACAGGTCGACATGACAGGCCTGTCCCTGTTTTCAATATTCCTGCTGCTTCAGCAAACCATCTGGTACTTCCCGGTTATGGGCTGGCTGCTCTTTTGCTCATCCTGGTGTCGAAAACCTCCTAGAAGTGTCGCCGCGCTGATACCCGCGATGCTCGTATTTAT
>DAOVWW010000263.1 GCA_030636465.1 Gammaproteobacteria bacterium | reverse complement strand
GAATAAATTCAGACCTACAAAAACTAAACCACTGTTTCAGCAGAGACTAAGTAATCTGCCAAATAGGCGGCAGAATAAATATAAGTAGCAGGAGGAACTATGCAAGCAGATTTCTGGCACCAACGCTGGCAGGCTGGTGAGATTGGCTTTCACAAGCATGAATATAATGCCCACATGACAAGGTTTATAGACCTTTTAGGGATTGAGCAGGGAGATAATATCCTGGTTCCGCTGTGCGGCAAGTCACTCGATATGATCTGGCTACGTGATCAGAACTTTAATGTCACTGGAATCGAGATCAGCCCTGTTGCTGTTGCAGACTTTTTTTCCGAGAACAACATTGAGCATGAGATTAGCGAGCACGCCTGGGGTAAGGCATATCGATCGGATAAGCTTAATATATTGTGTGCAGATTTCTTTGACATCAGTCCTGCAGACCTGCCTCATACCGATGGTGTTTATGACCGGGCCTCATTAATTGCCCTGCCTGAAGCGATGCGAGCGGATTACGTCAAACATCTTGCTGGCCTCATACCTGATACCAGCCGCTCACTGCTGATCACTCTTGACTACCCGCAGCAGCAGATGGATGGCCCGCCATTTTCAGTCAGCGAGTCTGATGTTAATCAATTGTTTGCAGACTTATTTATCATAGAAGCTATCTATTCTGAGGACTGCCTGATCGATGAGCCCAGGTTCCAGGCTAAAGGTCTAAGCCGGCTCGATGAGCGCGTCTTTCTTTTAACTAAAAATATTCCATAAACAAGTCACAATCCTCTTGAATCAGAATGTTTAAACGTGTATTTTTCGCTGCTGAAATATACTGACCTGGAAAAACCATGAGCCTAGATGCACATCCACAATTACCTGATAACAGCAAACCCGTACGCGATGAAACTCATAAGATCAGACGTTTACCCTGCTGTCTCTACCTGGAAGACAGCGAAGGTAAAACTTTAATAAAGCTAAACGACTCAAGCTCACTGGTCTGGTCGCTATGTACGGGGGAATTCTCTGTCAAAGAGATGATTGATATGCTGGAAGAAAGCTACCCGGATGCAGGTGACGTTATCCGCAAAGACGTATATCGAGTACTCGACGAATTTATTGCAGAAGACATTATAACGATGGGATAAGGTTTACTTCTCCCTTGCTATTTTTGCTTGAGGGCATCAATGATAGGTAAACTTATTTCATCTCCAGGCTGTGACTGAGTATTAAACAGCTGCGGGTTATAACGCTTCAGCAGCCATAATGGCACACCCTGCTTTTTTGCTATGCTCCAGGCACTGTCACCATATCGAATTTTATAGGTTTCAACGCCTGAAATATTAAAATTTGTCCTGAACTCATCCTGTAGCTCTCGATGATAATCCAGTCGCTGCTGATTATATTGCTCTTTAGTTTCCTGCTTTTTTATCGGCAAATATATAACTTTACCGATACGGACATGACGAGAACTCTTCAGTTTGTTTAATTTTCGTATACGGCTTGCAGATCGTAAACCCAGCCAGTTAGCATAGAGTCCCAGTGATTCATCGGGCTCGACTACAACCGAATACCGTGTTTTCCCATTCTTCTCCGACAGCTGAATTAATAAATCATCACCCAGACCAAATATTGATTCAGGGATATCCGGAATTGACTTAATGACCGGTTCTGGCTTGCGTGGGTTAGGGCTGACAGCAACGGCCGAGGCCTGTTTGACTGGCACAGGTTTAGTCTCCGGCTTAATCGCTACGACTATTTTTTCAGGCTTTTTCCGGGCTACTTTTACGGGTTTAGCTGCCTTCTTTTTGGCTACTTTTGTCGGTGTGCCGGGAATGGTAATTATCTGTCCGGTACGAATCAGTGCGCGCCGGCCTAAATTATTCAGCAGGATAAGTTCACGGCAGGATACCGCTTCTTTTCTAGCGATACCGCAAGCCGTGTCTCCACGCTGCACACGGTAGGAATACTCGACATATTTAGGTTCTTCTGCAGGCAGGCTGTTAAGTTTAGCTACCTGTGTACTGCGTCCAGCAGATGACTTTGGCAATTTCAGTTTGTAGCCCTTTGGCACAAACCTTCTTCCCGACCATACCAGGCGCATTAATGAAGTATTATGCTGTTTCAATGTTTTCTCTGAAACAGAAAAAACACTAGCCAGGCGCTCAACAGAAACTGGCGTTTTTATTGTCACCACATCTACTGACAATGGCTGCCCTACTTTCTGGCCCGGATAATACTCGTCAACATGCTGGGCAACATGGCGTGCAGCAAGAAAACTCGAATAAAAATTCTTCACTGCGATTTGAAAACCACGTGCCTTATATTTATTCAGCACATCCATGTAATCCGTCCCAACCTTACCCATGGCCCGTACCATACCGGCCTCACCATAATTATAGGAAGTGATAACAAAGGGAAACAGGCTGTGATTTCCTGATGACTTTAGACAGCGTGCTTTGTCACCTAGCTTCTGCCTGCTATTCAAGAAATAACGCGCAGCAGCCGCAGAAGCGAGTTCAGGGTCCAGCCTCTCATCGACAGTAGATGAAATTTTCAGCCCCAGACCTCTCGCCGTACGAGGCATAATCTGCCACATCCCTGCGGCACCAACTCTTGAATAGGCAGTCGGGCGATAAGACGACTCGACAAAAGGTAAATACTGAATATCAGTCGGCAGACCAGCTTTCTTTAAAGTTGATACAACCATAGGCCCATAAGTTCCATGCCTGACTAAGGCATTTTTATACTGATCTGCAACACCACCCTGGCACCTGATTCTTTTCGCTGCATTTCGAATTCCTGAGGGTTTTTCATCTTTCAACATTTCTGCCAGATGTTTTTTTTCACCACTGAACTTAGTAACACCTTTTGCACGCTGGTCAGCGATTTGCTGCAGCTGTTTACGGATTTTGTTTTTAGCGTTCTTAATTACCTTCGGGTCACGGCGCCTGGAACATCTGGACGTGGTTTTTAAAACCTTGTAAACACGATGAGGGTTGCGTGAGTCATGCAAAATTACCGTATCATCACCGTATTTTGTAAAGACATCTACCCAGAAAGATACCCGGGGTTTTAGTTCATCAGGACAGGGGAAAATTTTATCGCATTTGAGATCATGGCTGCCTAATAAGTGATCAGCTTCAGCCGTCCCGGCAGAAAACATCATTGGCAACAGCATAACAAGTGCCAGCAAGCCACCATGATAAGAATTTAAGCGGTGTTTTAAACAGTTATATAGCGTGAGTACAGACATATTTCAGGAAGTTTACCTATTTATTATTATTGCCCCAGACTGGGCATAATGGAGCCGATACTATACGTTAGCAGGTCGTTATAGGAAAGTGACAGTGCGGATAAAAAGTGTTAATTAAAAAAGAAGAATTTTCCTGTTACTGCTATGATTACAGGCACTTATACTTACCCTGTCTATACGGAGAAAAAATGCCCTCTTTTGATATTGTTTCTGAATATGATTCACACGAGGCTTCAAATGCCGTCG
>DAOVWW010000269.1 GCA_030636465.1 Gammaproteobacteria bacterium | reverse complement strand
TGCCGATACTTATACTGACAGCACGCTCACGCTGGGAAGAAAAAGTAGAAGGCCTGGAAGCAGGCGGAGATGATTACCTTGCCAAACCCTTCCATATAGAAGAGCTACAGGCACGATTACGTGCACTAATTCGTCGCGCTGCGGGCAGCGGTGGCAGTGAGATTATTTGTGGGCCCATCACGCTTGATACCAGTAAGCAGACAGTAATTGCTGATGGCGAAGAACTCGAGTTGACGGCATATGAATACAAGGTGATCGAATATTTAATTCTGCATGCCGGTGAAGTAGTTTCAAAAACTGTCCTGACTGAGCATATATATGACCAGGATTTTGATCTGGACAGTAATGTTATTGAAGTCTTTGTCGGCCGTTTGCGTAAAAAATTAGACCCGAAAAATCTGTATAAACCGATCGAGACATTACGTGGAAGGGGTTATCGATTCACGCTGAAAAGTGAATAATGAAAACCCTTTCATTTCAAAATAGACAATTACTCGCCGCATCAATTGTACTGGCAGTCTTTTTAGGGCTTACTGGCATCGCTCTGGACAGGGCGTTCCAGAGTAGTGCCGAGTCAGCCGAAAGAGGCAAGCTGGAAGGTGAAATCTATGTCTTGCTTGGGGCTGCCGAGCTTAATCAGGATGGCCGATTGCTTATGTCGAAAGATGTAGCTGAGCCTCGCTTTTCACAACCGGAATCCGGCCTGGTTGCTCAGATTATTGATATCAACAACAACATAGTTTGGCAATCCCGGTCAGCACTGGGTTTAAAAATACCTGGTTTTGAAGGGTTGGCAGTTGATAAATCTACTTTTCAAGCTCTGTCAGTGAATAATGAGCAATGGTTTAGTTACGAATATGGTGTCGCCTGGATAGATGATGATGACACAGAACATCGATATAGTTTCAGGGTGCTGGAAAGCCGAGAGATCTATGATCAGCAATTAGCTCAGTTCCGCCACACGCTGATTACCTGGCTGGCTGCAGCAGGGCTGTTGCTGTTGTTTGTCCAGGTTCTGGTGTTGCGTTGGAGTCTGAGTCCCTTACGTAAGATTGAAGAACAGCTTGGTGAGGTGGCAAATAGAAAAAGAGAAGAACTCACTGAAGATTACCCACGAGAATTAAACGGCCTGGCAACCAGTCTTAATCTTTTGATAGGCAATGAGCGTCGTCATTTGCAGCGCTACAGAAATTCCCTGGCAGACCTCGCCCACAGTATGAAAACCCCCCTGGCTGTTTTGCGCGGACTGTCTGAATCAGATAAGGCCCCTGCAGATATCCGCCAGCAGATAGATAACGAAGTTGGACGTATGGACAATATAGTGGAGTATCAATTACAGAAAGCTGCAGCGGCAGGACGGCTAAGCCTGACTGAAGGTATTGCAATTTTACCGCTGACAAGCCGCTTGCTGGAATCGCTGCGTAAAGTCTATCGAGACAAGTCGATTTCATACCTCGTCGATATAGAGAAAGAGGCAATGTTTTTCGGCGAGGAAGGTGATTTGATGGAGGTGATTGGTAATCTTTTAGACAATGCCAGCAAGTGGTGCAGCTCGCAGGTATCGATTCACATTAGGCGAATTCAAACTGATGACGGAGCACGTACTCATTATCGTTATACTATAGAAGATGATGGCCCGGGAATTGATGCCGGGCAGGCAGAGCTATTGCTGCAGCGTGGCGAAAGAGGCGATACCCAGATCCCCGGCCATGGCATAGGTCTTGCTGTAGTGCGGGAGATAGTTAGTGCGTATGGGGGTGACTTAATGATATCGCGCTCGAAGATGGGCGGGGCGAAAATAGAGCTGGTTATCTAAGGTGAAAGGTAAAAGAGGGAAACAGCCTGATTTTGACCGTCCTTTCCCCTTTAACGTTTCCCCTGCATCTCAATACTTCATCTTATTCGGGTCTTCAACTTTTGGCTTAAATACCGGGTCTTTTTTGGTCTTCGATGCAGGTGTCGCGCGATTGAATGACCAGCCTGTCAGCTCACGTATCTGTTCATCCATGGTTTTTGATAGAGGTACCATCAGTCCTGCGGTATGGAGTATATCTTTATTGCCAAAATCACGTTTTTCTTTGTAGGCATAAACTCTGGCGGACTGAATCAGGGACTCTATTTCAGCACCACTCCATTTTTCGGTAATAGATGAAAGTATGTCAATTTTAAATGCTTCCGGGTCAGCATTGTTGGCTTTGAGATGAATTCTTAGTATTTCTTCACGTTCTTCAAAATTTGGTAAATTAAGGAAAAATACCTGGTCAAAACGACCTTTTCGCAGCATCTCTGCAGGTAGTCTTTTTATCCTGTTGGCCGTTGCGGCGACAAAAACATTGTGTGGTTTTTCCTGCATCCAGGTGAGAAAACTGGAAAATATATTGATGTTGCCCCCAGAGCCTCCCTCATCGTATCCGAAGCTGTTTTCTACTTCGTCTATCCACAATACCATGGGGGCGATTCTTTCTGCCAGGCCGATGGCCTGTTCAAAAGCATATTCCGGTGTGCCATATACGCCGGACATGACCAGATTCATGTCAAGACGCACTAGCGGCACGTTCCATGCCCTGGCAATGACCTTGGAGGCCATACTCTTACCGCAGCCACTGACACCCATGAATAGAATTCCTGAAGGCGGCTGGATGCCTGCTGCGATAGCCTCTGAGCTAAAAAGTTCTTTACGTGTGATGACCCAGTCTTTCAGGTTGTCCAGGCCACCGACATCATCCAGTCCCATAATACTAGGAATAAAACGCAGGCAGCTTTCCTTTTTTAAAATTTGACCTTTTTCACGTTGGGCGGCATTGATTACTTCATCAGGTTTAAGTTTTTTTACTCTTAGCAGGGACAGAAGCAGGTGGCCTATTTCTTCCAGACCCAGACCTTTCATGGCGACGGTAGTTTCTTTTATCCAGTCATCATTTATTTTGTCTGCCAGTTTATAGCGAACCAGTGCTGCCTTGATGTAATTAAAAACCTCTTCATCGGTGGGCTGTTCAAATTCCACCAGTAATACTTCTTTTTTAATGGAGTCCGGCAGCTGTAAGTTAGGGTAAGAAAAGAAAATAAATGCGTCTCTGCTTTTGTACTGCTGATATAGATCACGCAATACTCGTTCCAGCTTCAGATTATTATGCAGATAGGCGGGCAGATCTTTAAGCAGGTAAAATGACTGCTTATCAGATTTTGCAATGTACTCGATGGCAGCAACCGGATCACTAATAGCTTCTATCTGTCCTTCTGCAGTATAAAACCCTTTGCCTGCGGTCCAGGTGATGACAGGCCTGTCATCGAAATAATGTTTTGCAGAGACCTGTGCCAGTGTTTTATCTATACGCTCTTCTTCCCAGCCAAGAATGTAAATCAATGGGTAGCGGGCGATAATGCCGTTGTGGATTTGCTGGGTGGCGGATTCGCGCATT
>DAOVWW010000291.1 GCA_030636465.1 Gammaproteobacteria bacterium | reverse complement strand
TCGACCATCGTCATGACCATCCTGGCTCCCATCTCCTGAACTGAATATATGCTTTTTATTAGCTTTCGACTCACCCGCCTGTGCCACAGATAGGCTGAAAATAATCAGCCCCAGTAATATAGATACCGGTGTACTAAACTTATTTATTACTTTCATTTACGTTTTATTCGTTAAATTTTGATGCATTATATTAACAGATTTACAGGCTTTGCGCCCCGTAAAGAGAGGCCTGTCTTTTTGATAAAAGCCAGTCAATTTTCTTCAACCCGCAACGGCATAGGACAGTGTATCAGTGCAGAGATCACCCTGAGCATTTCATACTCTTCGATGCGGTGATCCTGATCAAAACTGATGATTTCCACAAGGCTTTTAATGATTTCCTGTTTAATCAGAGGACGTGCAAAATCAATAGCTGCCAGTGCCGCATCAAAATGTGCAGGCCAACCGGCTGGTAAATAATATTCTGGCCATTGCTGGCTGCCGAATAAAGCAACCATTCCGGCATTATAGGCACGACTCGCCTGTTTTTCGCTATCGTGGCCAAATATTGCAACGACAGAAAAAAGTGTCCTGAGATGAAACTTCAGATGCCTGAGCTTTATCTTTTTTTTGCCACTGGAGGAGTCTGGCCGTCTATTTTCTTCCAGCATCTGCAATAACAAACGGGACAACATATATTCAAAGCTACTAATCTCGCCATCCATAGGAATCAGGCTGGAAACCAAAGAATAAAATTCCAGCCGCATTTGCCAGGTCATTCGACGTATTGCCGGGAAACCAAGATCTAATATCGGCAACCTCAGACCATCACTCAGGCCATCCAGCTGCTGTCTTATTTCAGTGACATGCTGCAGTGCTATGCCTGTATCAGAAGAATCAACTTCTTTCAGCTGCCTTTTTTTAATTCTATGATCATCGTTCAACAATAGCGCCAGCAAAACTTCTCTTACTGTATTTTCGGATTCCAGCTCCATCCGGATACTATCGGGAATAGTATTTATTAGTGACCGTGCTGACTCAAGGGATTCATCGCTGAATCATCCGGTGCTGGCAGCACCAAACCCTGATGTAGCCACAGCGCTGTGACCTGCTTTTTGGTCATCTTGCATAGCTGGCTGGCGTGGTGATCTATTACTGTAGAGCTGCAGCATTTCTTTTGCCAGCCTCAACTGCTCCTCTTTATAAAAAGGAACTCCCATTCGTTGCAGACGATCCTGGACAGGGGGATGGGTCGCGAACAGGCTGCTGAACTGCTGCTGTAAGCCATTGGCAAACAACATATGGCTAACTTCAGCTGTACCTGTATCCACTAGCCGTGAGCCATGCTGTGAGGCAAATATTTTCTTCAAGGCACCTGCTATGCCACTCTTGTCACGGGTAAACTGCACGGCAGAGGCATCGGCCAGGAACTCTCTTTGACGCGAAATAGCCGATTTTATTAAGCGGCCGGCTAGCTGCCCAATATATCCAATAACAGTTAATCCAAGACCCAGCAGTAATACAACCATCACGCCGCCTGATGACTCACGACTAGAACGTATGCGGCTATGTGCTGAGCTTCTCAATAATAGCCCACCCATGGCGCCAATAAGCATAATTCCGAACAACGGCCCTAACAGGCGCATATTCATGCGCATATCACCATTTAGAATATGACTGAACTCATGCCCCAGCACGCCTTGCAGTTCATCTCGACTAAACATATCCAATGCACCACGGGTAACGGCAACGGCAGCATCTTCAGGCTGATAACCTGCTGCAAATGCATTGATGCCGGATTCCTGCTCCAGCACATAGACCTGCGGCACAGGCAGGCCTGATGCAATTGCCATTTCCTCGACTATATTCAGCAGGCGTCTGACACGCCGGTCCGGATGACTGGCATTAACCAGCGTGCCACCCATAGACACCGCAACCTTACCGCCTCCTCCCCGTAAGGACATAATCCGATAGAGACTAGCCAGGCCGATAAAGGCAAGAATAGCGGTGGAGAATAAAATCAGCGAATATGATTCAGATGTTACCCAGCTATTTATATCCGCAGGAAGGGTAAACGCCTGCCCTTCTTCACCGCCTGTAAACGTCTTTACCAGCAGAAATATCACATCAAGCGCCAGCACGATGGCTACCACGGCAACAGCATAGATGAATAACAGCCAGCGAGTTTTACTTCTGGCATGCTCCTGTTGCTGGAAAAAATTCATTTAATAATCTCGCTAGAATTTTACTTCCGGCATCTCACGTTTTGTTTCTGACTCAATTTCCAGAAAGGCGCTGGGCATGAATTTAAACCAGCCGGCAATCAATGAACCCGGGAACATTTCTATACCATTGTTATAGCTCATCACGGCATCGTTAAATGCCTGCCTGGCAAAGGATACTTTATTTTCGGTTGTCGTCAGCTGCTCCTGAAAATCGCGCATGTTTTCACTAGCTTTAAGATCTGGATACGCCTCAGACAATGCAAACAAACGTCCGAGCATGCCCGTTAAGGCATTATCGGCTCCTGATAATTCGGCAATTGCCTGTGCGTTTACCGGGTCAGCAGCGGCGGCCTGCAGACCATTAACGGCAACATTCCTGGCCTTAATAACTGCCTCCAGAGTCTCCCTTTCGTGTTTCATGTAGCCTTTGACTGATTCAATCAACGCCGGGATCAGGTCATATCGACGTGTCAATTGCACATCTATTTGAGCAAATCCATTTTTCACTCCGTTACGCAAACCCACCAACTTGTTATACAGGGCAATGCCGTAAAGTAAAATTGCTACAATAATCCCTAAAAAAATCAACTCACCACTCATATTCCATCTCCTTTAGGGCACCTCTATTTATTATGGATAGAGGTGCACTTTAGTTTAAAAGTTTCGATTCAATCCGTTTAATGCAGCCACGCGATACGCTTCGGCCATAGTTGGATAATTAAATGTTGTCTCGACAAAATAACGAATACTGTTGCCGCCATCTTCACGTGTCATAACCGCCTGGCCAATGTGTATAATTTCGGATGCTCGCTCGCCAAAACAATGGATACCCAGCAGCTCCAGTGTTTCCCTGTGAAACAATAGTTTCAACATACCAACTGTATGCCCTGCAATCTGTGCTCTTGCTATGGAACTAAAATTTGCCTGACCGACCTCATAGGGCACACCTAAAGCGGTCAACTCGCCCTCCGTTTTACCCAGGGAGCTAATTTCAGGACTGG
>DAOVWW010000037.1 GCA_030636465.1 Gammaproteobacteria bacterium | reverse complement strand
GGTCGCTGCAACTTCACCAATTTGACCATCAATGCCGAAAATTTCATCTCACATAATACTCACTTCTGTAAATCAGCGTTAAGCCGCTACACTCAGTGGGATTTCATAAACATGGTGGAGAAATATCAGGTTCCCTACCATGAACGCGATCTCGGTAAACTATTCTGCCTTAACAGGGCGAAAGATATTCTCAATATGCTGCTGTCAGAATGCAATAAAGCAGGGGTCGAATTAAAGCTACGATCTGAAATTACCGATATTACTCAGGCAGATGATGGCAGCTATCGCATCAACACCGCCGACGGGTCATTTCAGGCTACATCATTAGTCATCGCCAGCGGCGGTTTATCTATACCCAAAATGTGCGCCAGTCCGTTAGGCTATAAAGTCGCGGAACAATTTGGTCATCATATATGGCCTACTACGCCCGGGTTGGTTCCATTCACACTGCAACCTGCTGATAAAACAAGATTTGAAAAACTTTCTGGCATTGCTGTTGATAGTATCGTTAGCAATGAACGAATTGGATTTAATGAGAATATCCTTTTTACCCATCGAGGCCTGAGCGGGCCTGCCATTCTGCAAATTTCTTCTTACTGGCGGCCCGGTGAAGTTATCAATATAAACCTTTTACCTGACCTCGATATTGAGAGCTTCCTGAAAACAGAACAAACAACACAGCCGGGGATCACTTTAAAAAAAGTATTAGGAGAATTCCTGCCAAAACAATTGCTGATCACATTTTTAGGCAAGGATCGCACAGATAAACCCTTACAATCATTTTCGCGCAGCGCTTTTGTTGAGATCTCCCGTCTGCTGCAGCATTGGCAAATAAAACCTAATAGCACAGAGGGTTACAGGACCGCTGAAGTCACTCTCGGCGGTGTAGACTGCGATGAGTTATCCTCTAAAACCATGGAGTCCAGTAAAGCCGCCGGCCTGTATTTTATCGGCGAAGTCGTAGATGTATCTGGCTGGCTTGGTGGATATAACTTTCAGTGGGCCTGGTCCTCCGGCTGGTGTGCAGGCCAGGTCGTCTAGACATCAATAAGCGGGAAATCATTCAGCTACAGTTCAGGAGCACTATCGTTAAATAAACCTCAAGCTCAAAAACATGAGGTTCTGATAATGATAAGGCTCACACAATATTTCAGCAATACAACTCGCAGGCTTTTCTCAACTGTTTTAATAATATTCACGGCGATCGTTTCATTGAATGGCTGTACCGCCACGGCCAGTCACTATCAATTTGAACCTGCAGCGACTCCCCGCTATGAGTATCACTATTTTCCAGAAGTAAATGTCTACTATGACCGCCGTCGAAACCTGTACCACTACCATCATGCCGATAGAGGATGGCTCAGTGTACACAGTCTGCCTAATTACATTCCTCTCGTTCATCATCGCTACCATGTTGTGCAATCAAATCATTACTCTCCATGGAAAAGTAGACATGCGCATAAGCAGCACCATAAACACCAGGATATCCATCGCAAATACAGGAACAAACACAAAGTAAGACAACACTCAGACCGTTACAGGCACCAAATCGCCTACGCCAATAGCCCTACTAAAAAACATCATGATAAAAAGGCTCTCAAAAATAAGCATAAACAAAAGGATGCTATCAAATATAAGAATTCACATAAGAAAGTTAGCATAAAGAAAAAATATCGGAATCTTAATCAGAAACCTACAAGACGTGCACATAAATACACGAAACTTGAGAACAGAAAGTCAAAATATAGAAAGGTAGAAAAGAAGAAATCAAAGCGAAATAAAAATACAGTACGCAAACATCAGCACGCACGAAATGAGAAGCGTGAAAAGAAGAATAAAGGCAAAAAAAACAAGCATGAAAAACAGGGGTAACAATGTTTATTCATATAAACCTAAAGGTGCATCTACTGCAATGAAAGTAAATAAGTTGAATAAGAAACCTCTGCAGAAAATGTCTAAACTCATTGGGCAGAGTCTTTCTTTTTTTCGTATTCCTGCTCATTGAATTGATCATCCTCATCTTCCCAGTCGTAGCGCTTTTTTGGAATCTTACTATCAATATTTTTCAATAAAAATGCCAGCAACACACCCAGCCCAGCCCCTGCTAGATGGTACTCATAAGAAATAGCTGGATCGCGTGGAAAGATACCCCATACCATTCCGCCGTAGAGGAAAAAAACAATCATGGCGAATACAGCGGAAATGGCATCTCGACGTAAAATACCAATAGTAAACAGGAAGAACATCAGGCCATGCGTTAGGCCACTTGCGCCGAAATGCCATGCCTCTCTTGCAATTACCCAGACAATAAGCCCACTACCGATATACAAAACCACCAATACTACTGGTGAAGATTTTGGATAGACATATACAAGAATTGTGAGCATGACCAGCAGCGGCAGGCTATTAGACGTGATGTGTGACAATGAGCCATGTATCAAGGGCGCAGTTAAGACGCCAGCCAGTGTCTCTATTTTTCCAGGATAGATCCCATAACGCCATAGCTCTAAGCCAAAAAGTTCAGCTGCCACCCAGACCGTCCAGATCAAGAACGTAAAAAGCAGTGATAACTTAAAAGCAATTTTAAACTTTCCGGTTTTCATGATTGTTACTCTACTATCTATTTCTATTGCGACAAGCCACAACCCGACAAGTTTCGGAACTTTTCTTACAAAGATCACTCATATACAGCATATTGAAAAATTAAATAAATACTCAGGTAATCATAATGACCGTAAATAAAAAAATCACTCATCGCATCTTATCAGTCGCTATCGCTGTTATAGCCGCCTGGGGACTTTACTCTGTGTCTGACCAATCAGTAAACACCGAAGGTAGGCTAATGAAACAGGCAAAAGCCAATGACACAGGTGAATGGGAAAAACCCTCTGAAGTTGAAATAAAAGAAAAACTTACATCTGAACAATATTCAGTTACACAGAATGAAGCGACTGAACGCCCTTTTAAAAATGCCTATTGGGACAATAAGAAAGAAGGTATTTATGTTGATATAGTCAGCGGCGAACCACTTTTCAGTTCAAAAGATAAATTTAAATCGGGAACTGGCTGGCCTAGCTTCACACAGCCTCTGGTCAACACCCATGTGGTTGAAAAACCTGACCGAAAATTTGGCATTCTGCGTACTGAAGTAAAATCAAAAAATGCTGATTCGCACCTGGGGCACCTGTTTGATGACGGGCCAAACCCGACAGGTCTGCGCTACTGCATCAATTCAGCCTCACTTCGTTTCATACCTAAAGATCAGCTAAAACAAGAGGGTTACAGTCAATTTGCCAGCCAGTTTTCTGAATAATCCCACTAAATTGCACTAATTTATAAAAAATTATGCACTTTATGGCTATTCATTTCTAATTCGGGATGAATTTAATGTAATATTTAGTGTTCCCAGTGAAGATTGAACCTCCTAATCAGAATTTTAAGGGTAGCTCTATGCATTACACACAAGAACAAATGGCTGAAATCGATATACTCGTTAGATACAACCTGCAAACCACGCAGCAAGGCATAAAAGTTCATTCAAGCGCAAATACAGAACAGGTTGATGCCGTACAACGTTTATTTGAGAAAGGTCTAGTCACACAAATCGACGGCGGTTATCTCACTGACCTTGGAAGAAGCGCAGCAGAGCATGCCCAGGCACTGATTCTTATATTAGCCCCAAATAATCAAAGCGTTGCCAGCTAATAAGCCTATAGCTCGAAATTCCAGTAGCCATTGAGACAGAACCCGGTGCATTTGGGTTTTCAGGCAAGTACATGAGTAAGCAAATAATACACCGCACCCTGGTCTGGAGTGGCAAACTACGTGCTGCTCACTGGACATTGTCATTATCATCACTCGTTTTGATACTGACAGGCTGGTTAATTCCCATTGTCCCCTCAATCACCCACCTTAGCAATGACTGGCATTATCTTGCCGCAGCCGTTTTCATTACCGTATTGCTATTTCGTCTGTGGATGTTATTCAGTGACAGCAGATCAGCAGGCATTACTGCCCTGATGCCAGGAAAACAGGCCTTGCCTGCCATCGGTCAGATGCTGCGCTTCTACATCACGCTGGGGAAGGCGCCATTACCTTCATGGTATGCACACAATCCATTGTGGGCACCCATTTACCTTTTCTCTATATTGGTCATGTTGTTATTGGCAGCAACTGGACTGGCCATGGATGAGTACCCCATTTTGTTCAGCATCTACCTGCCCGAACTCCACAGCACACTGGCTAGCATATTTACCATCTTCGTTGCTGCTCATGTCATAACGGTATTCATTCATGACGCGAAGGGAACCAGCTCAGATATCTCTGCCATGGTAAATGGCCATCGTATTTTTGTCGTCCAGAAAGCAGGCAATCCCGATAAGGATAATATTCAGCACATCTCTCTGGATGGTTTCGGCAAGTAGATATTTATCGAAGGGCCCCAGCTTCTTCGTCAGTGATTTCATCAGTTTCTGATTTGGTGATAGCGAGCCGAATTAATCGTGCGGCCTCCCGCGGATACATCCGAAAATAATAATTCCCTGACTCTTCAACAGTAAACCGGACATCTATCCTTCCATTGCTGGAATCAAAGCAGTCCTCGATAAGCATATCGAATTCTTCAGATATTAGTTGCACAGTAGCTTTTGTATCCTTTTCCAGCTCAAGTATTAGCCAGTACTTTCCAGCTGACAGGCTGCCAACAGGAATAAAGTACTTCCTCTCCCGCAAGGTTGAGAACTCATCCAGCACATCTGACTCCCATGTTTTCAAAATAGGAACGGGTTTGTTCAATGGATAAAAGGCACACTTCACCTTCATGTAATTAAGGATGTCGAATAACTCTTTTTGTAACCATTGCTTGTCAGAAGCCGGCTGGTAGTGACGCAAAATATGGTTGGTAGATTGTTCCAGGGCCTCGTCAAAACTCAAGCGTCCGCTGCATTGCGCCTCATGACATTTTGCGCAAATGGTATTGAAGATAACTACGGATTCGGTAAAAGACCTGTCTTCGACTGCGAATGCCCCTACAGGGAGAAGGATGAGAAGTACCAGCAATGTGGATGTGCAATTTGCCAAATAGTTTTTCATCTTCTTAATCCTTATATTTTGCCAATGATGCTAAAGCAACAACCATGCTGACAACAAACATTCCAACTGACATAACCATTAGCGCCTCAGCCATGGTAATCCCGAAAGCCACCTCCGGCGTATAACCACAGGTAGTTTCTACACGAAACAGCCAGGGCATCCATTGTTCTACGGCGAACCACCCGGGCAGGCCCAGGTCAAAATTACAGGCACCGAGGATAAAGCCCCGTTCAGTACCCAACAGCTGGTAGGACCTGTCCATGAGTCCAATAGCGCCTGTCACAAGGAGTATGTGTGCGAATGAGTTTATCAGCCGTATCTTGCTGGAAAGCAGGCCAATTATTGCGGCGAATATAAAGAATATTACCCACAGGCGAGTGTGTATACACAAGACACAGGGCTGTTCCTCCAAACCATACTGGTGATACAGGGCGATGGCCAGCATGCTCAGACCTCCAACGATATACATCAGCCAGTACCAGTGACTGTGGGAAATGCTGATTAACCGTTTCATAATTTTATTGTTCATATTTCTCAGTGTAATCGATTATTAAGCTGCAAACAGGTTAAAGCGCTTGCAGTCAACAGGTTGGCGTGATTCGTCAAGACAGATGTGCCGCCAAATCCATATAATTTAATTCGGGTGCTATGAGATATCCACCTGGGCATGTGGTAAATCTGCCCACCATACATAAGTAAATCCTAATAATCAGTATAAGGTAATTCTAATGTTTGATATAATTGTCATCGCTGTTCTTTTTTTCCTCTTCGCAGTCCCCCTCATTTTGGGAATTTGTCAGGACAGGAAAGCAAAAAACCGTCTCAATAAAACACGATGCAGGATAGACAAATGGGTCTGCTAAACAACGTTCTTCATTTCAAGTCATCACAGTTTTCAGATTCATCTACCTCTTCTGGTATTGGTAAAGAACACTTTGACGACTGGACCGCTATGACAGAAGAACAGCAAGGTTATTTTTCTGCCCTGACCATGTCCAAAAACACTCGTGGTGCTGCCCTGTCTTTCCGCTGCAGATCTAAAGATCATCTGGAAATGTTCACTCTTTCTATGTCCGGCAAGTCACATAAATATATTTTTGAGAAAGATAGACAGTATAAGGTTCGGCTACACTTTGATAATTCCATCATTATGTACGCATCACTACACGCCTACAAAATGAAACACGCTGTCATTGCTGATGTTACGGATGAGTTTCTTGAGAACCTGTTTGACAGTAACAGCATTAAAATTGAGTTCTATGGTGAAGATAGTAAAAAAACTGCTGTTCTTTTCTCACTTAAAGGCGCAACACCCGCTATAAAATCAAGCATTGAGCGTTGCACCTGCTAGGCCTTTCCACCCTTCAAGAAGATTCCATTTTTGTCTTTCATGGCAAACTGGAAATCAAATTCAAATAGCAAAAGTAATTACATACTTTTATTATTCATACGCTGATGTTTTTTAGACTGATGCGCACTGTATGCATTGATAACCGTGTTGTACTGATCTTCATTTAAGATTTTCTTCAGGTTATCTCTGCAGTTTGCTTTGCGCGCAGCGATATCACGCCTGAGAGCTAGCATCTCATCAACTTTTGCCATCAAGACTGCTTTATCAGCGCCCTCCAGTGTAGCCGTCATAATCTCATCTTCCAGCTTAATGACCTTAGCTACATTTTCCTTAATAACAGGACGGCTTTTTTCGCGCCATTCAGCCAATGCCATTTCCTGCTCAGCATTAAGGTTAAGATCGTCTCCTTTTTTTGTCACCATCATCATCAGATTAGGCATAGGATTTGCGTGGTGCATAGCACGCATACGAGCCATCTTGCCCTGCTTTTCACCCTTATGGTCACAGGCAGCAGCGTCTTTGCCTCCGGGCTGGCAGGCCATCGCCGGTGCGGCCAGTGACAGAAGCATCGATATTACAACTAAGCCTGGTTTATTCATTGTATTCTCCAGTATAAGAAAGTTTATGTCGTAACTCTAAAATACTGGCAGAATATCTTCCTTGATATAGCTCAATTCAAAGATGACGTTTGTATTGCTAGCTCCGAACTAGTTATCAATTCCGTTACTCAGCAGCTCAGGTCTTAGCATCCACTGTACCTGGAAGTGACCATCATCAATGGACTCAAGATAGACTATGCTTCCGGGTGTAAAAGAAATCACACCCATATCCTCTGATCCCGTAACCAGTAAGCTAACCAGCCTGGCCATAAAAGGCAGGTGGCCAATAACAAGGATATCCTCATCCCAGTCCATTAACTGATTTGCGAATTTCTCTACCGGGTCGTTAGGACCAATCCCGCTAATGGCTTCCACGGGAAATTCACCTGCGATAATTGCGGTAAATATTTCGGCCGTTTGCTGAGCACGTGTTTTGCCGCTATGTAATACGCGCGAGACGCTCATATGCCCGGTAAGCAATTCAGCCAACTGGCCTACTTCGGCATGTCCGACATTACTTAAAGGCCGATCAGAATCAACATCCTTAGCCAGTGCATCACCATGTTGTACGAGATAGAGTTTCATATGTGTATCTCCTTTTTCTCAATAAAAACTGGTATGAATTCTATCAGGATTGCGAATCTAACCAATGCAGTTCATTACTTACCCTTGTACTTGTGCTTGATCTTACCCTTGCCACAGCCGATAACACATACACCATTTGCATCAAACTCCATCGTACGACCGCTGAGAGGTAAATGAACAGGCACCTGTGATGCTTTTATGAACATATCAGTTTTCGAACCCTCGATTACATGACCACCCGTAGTCGATGCCTGGTTTGCATGTGATGGAATTACTGAGACAGGTTTGACCAGCTCGTTAATAACAAATGCCGCTTCTTCTGGCCCGGTAGTAAACGTATTGCCAATATTAATCACAGCAAGTTCGGCTCCATAGTGTTGCCGTACAACTGATTTTTGTTCGGCCGTAATTCCGGTGTCACCAGACAGGTAGACCACCAGTCCATTAGAAAAAGTAAGCACGTAACCTGTAGGCGGGCCGGCGTAAGCCGTTAAACCTGCAGTATCAAGCAGATGACCCAGGTCTCCGCCAATCATTGCCCCGGCAATACCATTTGAATGTACAGCAGGGACAGTCGTAATCTTGATCCCTGCTATATTTTTCGAAGCGCCGAAACGCACCAGCTGTGAATTGCTGGCATCACCACCTAATTTCCCGAGTTTAGCGGCAAAGAATTTTGGCATCTCACTGCCGGTAATGATCCGCGCCTTTTTAGCCAGGGCAATATTTACGCTGTTAGTATTGGGTAAAACGGCAACGGAGATATCGGGCTTATCACATTCCCCCATATTGACAGATTTCAGATGACGATCACCGACGTGATCTCCATGCATATGGCTCACCAGGATTGCATCAATCTTACCCAGCCGGGGATCTTCTGCACCGGCAACGGTTCTACCCGCATCATATAAAATTCGTGTGCCATTCGGGTCTTCAAGAATAAATGCACGATCAAATTTACAGAACTCGCCATCATGACTGCCCAGAGGAGTGATTTTCACATTTTGAGCCACAGCGGCCTGGGTAAAAAATAACAGCCATAGTGACACTAGGACACTAAATTTTATCAAATTGCAGGGATTCATCTTATTTCTCCATTAGTCTTGTCAGCACACCATAAACGATAGTTTAGTGGCAAGCGATGAGACTGAATAACGAGTGTATGTTTACTCACTAAACAGGGTAATTAGCACTAAGCCAGGCTATTAAGTATAGAATTTAGGGTTGCGCTGGGCCTCATCACTTTAGCCACTTTCTCCCTGTCAGGCCGGTAATAGCCGCCGAGGTCTACTTTGGCACCCTGCACAGAATTCAATTCATTAACGATTTTTCCTTCATTCTCTTTCAACTGCTGCGCCAGAGGGGAAAACAGTACTTTTAAATCAGTATCATCATCCTGTTCTGCCAGTGCCTGAGCCCAGTACGTCGCCAGATAATAATGACTGCCACGGGTATCGAGTTCACCGGATTTGCGCGATGGTGACTTGTTGTTGTTCAAAAACAGGCTGTTGGCCTTATCCAGGGCAGCGGCAAGCACACGAATTTTATCATTGCCCGTTTTGTGCGCCATATCTTCCAGCGACACCGCCAATGCCAGGAATTCACCCAGCGAATCCCAGCGCAGGTGGTTTTCCTGCAGCAGCTGCTGCACATGTTTCGGGGCAGAACCGCCTGCGCCGGTTTCAAACAATCCACCACCCGACAGCAAGGGCACGATAGACAACATTTTCGCACTGGTTCCTAGCTCTAGAATAGGAAATAAATCTGTCAGGTAATCACGC
>DAOVWW010000123.1 GCA_030636465.1 Gammaproteobacteria bacterium | reverse complement strand
TGATGCATAGGCCTTTCTTGGCATTCTTCCTGCCAGCCATGCCTCTCTGCCCGCCTGCACTGCCTTATTCATTGCTGCCGCCATCAACACAGGTTTGTTTGCCCCGGCAATCGCGGTATTCATTAAAACACCGTCAACACCCAGCTCCATGGCAACGGCTGCATCACTGGCTGTACCAACACCGGCATCAATCAGCACGGGTACGGTAGCTTCTTCAACAATAAAACGAATATTATGCGGATTTCGTACGCCCAGTCCAGAACCAATGGGTGCAGCCAGAGGCATAACGGCGACACATCCCATTTCTGCCAGGCGCTTTGCCAGTATAGGGTCATCATTCATATAGACCATCACCTGAAAACCGTCTTTTATCAGGGTTTCAGCGGCTTCCATCGTTGCAGGCATATCGGGATAGAGTGTTTTTTCATCACCTAACACTTCCAGTTTGCATAGCTGATGGCCATCCAGTAATTCACGCGCAAGCATGAGTGTTCTAACGGCATCTTTAGCGGTATAACATCCCGCAGTGTTCGGCAAAATCGTGTATTTCTCAGGTGACAATACATCAAGAATATTCGCCTCACCGGGTGTTTGCCCGATATTAGTGCGACGAATTGCAATGGTAATGATCTCGGCACCACTGGCTTCAATCGCATCACGGGTCTCATCCATGTCTTTATATTTGCCGGTACCAACCAGAAGCCGGGAGTTATATTCCACACCTGCGATAACAAGTGGATCTTTATTACTTTGAATCACTATTTCACCTTTAACAATTTTGTCATCACTCTTTAGTTTTTCATCAAGTCAGATTATACGTAATACGTAACACGTAACACAGCGATTTTCATCCGCCACCAATAGCACCGACGATTTCGATATTGTCACCGCTGGATAATTGCATACTGGAATGCTGGCTTGCCGGGACAATTTCCCCGTTAATTTCGATTGCTATTCTTTTGCCCTGCAAATCCATTTCCTGGATTAGCTGCATAACACTTACAGACTCAGCAAACGCTCTTGATTCACCATTGACTACAACGTTTAACACATTGTTTCCTTTATGTTATTTCGCACATTTATTTTCCTACCATCCCCACCCAGGAAATAAGAGAGGGAATAATCTATAGCGTGAAAATATCGCGTGGAATAGTACCTCAGACGCCACTATAAAGCATCACCGAAAAAAACATTTGACCAATATCCGGGAGCATTCAACTACCCGGCCTCAAGTCACTTCGATAGTGACTCGTAGGTGCGAATTCATTCGCGCAAAAACTTTCGCTGAGCATTTTGTTCGAATGAATTCGAACCTACATCATAGCTATGGAAATTTCGCTGAATTATATTTACCAAATATTAAAGCCCTTGCAGGAAATCATCACAAATATCTCGTAGCTCGATTAGCTTGCCATGAAAAAAGTGGCTGCTTCCTTGAATAATACTTACTTCTGGTTTGACCTTCATTGTGGCGACCCAGTTGATAACAGAGTCAATGTCTACCACCTCATCTTCATCCCCCTGAATCAATAGCCAGGGGCAGCTAACGGATTGCAGATTATCAAAATCAAACATTCTAACTGGCGGTGCAACCGTGATCAGTGCTGCGGGTTGTATTTTTGCTGCGGCCTGTAGAGCAACGTATGAACCAAAGGAAAACCCGGCCAGTATCACCGGTAGATCCTGTTGCTGCCCGGTTACCCAGTCAGCGACAGCTATCACATCGTCAGATTCACCGTTGCCTTCATCATAGCTACCCTCACTAACGCCAACACCTCTGAAATTAAAGCGCACAGCTGTCTGATTATTTGCTGCAAAAGATTTGGCCAGGGTATGAACCACTTTATTCTGCATCGTTCCACCATATAGCGGATGTGGATGACAGATGACTGCACTGCCATGAGGTTCATTGCTAGCGGCGCAATCAATCTTAGCTTCAAGCATGCCGGATGGACCGGGAATACTAACTGGGAATGATGAAAGGCCTTCGCTGCATCGATTAAGCATTTGAATTAAGTATTAGGCATTAGGTATTAGGGAAACTCTGATTAATTCAATGGAACCCGTTATTGCGAACGAAGTGTGTCAATATTATTAATAAGAATCAATGGGTTAGAGGTTTCCACGTCACTACGCTCCTCGCAATGACCAATAAATCAGAGATTCATTGGGTGTTACGTAAACCGTAAACCATAAAACGTAATGCATTATTTTAATCCACCCAATGTAAGTTTATAGGGATCAAGCAAGCGATCAATTTCTGCTTCATCCAGCTCAGTCATTTCCAGTGCGACATCTTTTACTGCTCGCCCTTCTACATAAGCCTGCTTCGCTATTTTGGCACCCAGCTCATAACCAATGACAGGGTTCAATGCTGTTACTAAGATAGGATTACGCTCCAATGATTCATTTATCACCGATTCATTGACGACAAAGCCATCAATTGCTTTCTCAGCCAGGGCTACACAGGCATTTGATAATAGTTCAATGCTTGATACCAGGCTATTTGCCAGCACAGGCAGCATAACGTTTAACTGAAAATTACCAGACTGACCGGCAATGGTAATAGTAGTGTCATTGCCAATCACCTGGGCACAAACCATTGCCACAGCTTCAGGGATAACCGGATTAATTTTACCCGGCATGATGCTGCTGCCCGGCTGCAAAGCAGGCAGACTGATCTCCGCCATGCCGGCCAGTGGCCCGGAATTCATCCAGCGCAGGTCATTAGAGATCTTCATCATTGCTACAGCCAGGGTTTTTAGCTGACCACTCAGGGCAACAGCATCATCCTGACTGGACAAACCTGAAAAGAAATTATCACGTGCTTTAAAAGCAAGGCCCGTCGAGTCGTGAAGTGCTTTGGCGCATTCATCACCAAAGGTTTCAGGTGTATTGATTCCTGTCCCTACAGCCGTGCCACCGAGAGGCAGATCCAGCAGTGCAATAGCTGCTTGCTGTATCTGGTTCTTTGCACGCTGAATCTGGTTCTGCCAGCCGCTGACTTCCTGGCCCATGGTGACAGGCATGGCATCCATCAGATGCGTACGACCGGTTTTCACCATTCGATCAAGTTCATTTTTCCTGTTCTCCAGGCTGGCCTGCAGTTTATCCAGTGCTGGCATCAAAGCTTCATTGACCAGTAAGGATGCAGCAACATGTATAGCAGCCGGAAACACATCATTGGAGCTCTGCCCCATGTTGACATGATCATTCGGGTGAACTGTCATACCCGATTCACGTGATGCCAGTGTTGCAATCACCTCGTTTGCATTCATGTTTGAGCTGGTACCTGATCCAGTCTGGAAAATATCAACAGGAAACTGATCATCATGTTTTCCTGCGGCTATCTCTACTGCTGCCAGGCTAATCGCGCGTGAGCGTGCTTCATCCAGCAAGCCCAGATGGTGATTGCTAACAGCACAGGCCTGCTTGATCAGACCCAGCGCACGGATAATTGCACGCGGCTGAGGAATGCCACTAATCGGAAAGTTGTCCACTGCACGCTGTGTCTGGGCACCATAAAGGGCATCTTTCGGTACCTCTACCTCACCCATCGAATCATGTTCGATACGTATTTTGTTGTTTCCCATGTAGCCCTGCCTGTGAAGTCATCGCTGTAGCTGATATGATAAACAGCTAACAAATAGCCAATAAACAGTCATTATATAGCACAGCACACCTCCTGTAGACGATGAATCCTGAAACCACTGCACGACTGCTAATCAGTTGCGACGACAAAGCCGGCATTGTCGCCACTGTGTCCAATTTTCTCTATCACCATGGTGCCAACATAACGGCCCTGGATCAGCATTCCAGTGATCCGGAAGATGGAACCTTTCTGATGCGCCTGGAGTTCCAGACTCCGCATTTAAAAACCAGCAGGAGTATTCTTGAGCAGTCCTTCGCTGAGACGGTTGCCAGGCCTTACAATATGGACTGGCGAATCAGTTATGCTGCAGAACGTAAACGTACGGCAATACTGGTATCAAGGCAGGACCACGCCCTGCTCGAGCTATTGTGGCGCTGGTCTCGTGGCCAGCTTCCCATTGATGTCACGCATGTGATCAGTAACCACCAGGATACCCGGGCCGCAGTAGAATCTTTTGGTGCAAGCTTTCATCATGTACCGGTCACTCCTGACAACAAGGCATCAGCTGAACAAGAAATACTCGAATTATTATCTGATAACACAGATCTAGTAGTTCTTGCCCGCTACATGCAAATACTATCAGCCAATTTTGTCAGCCATTATCCACACAAGATCATCAACATCCATCATTCATTTTTACCAGCCTTCATCGGTGCAGACCCCTATCGTCGTGCCGCCGAACGCGGGGTTAAGCTAATTGGAGCTACCGCACATTACGTGACTGAAGACCTGGATGAAGGTCCTATCATCGAACAGGATGTTAAACGCGTTTCACACCGCCATGAAGTTGACGAGCTGAAAGAATTTGGACGAGATATAGAACGAAATGTCCTCGCACGTGCCGTGCGCTGGCATGCAGAAGATAGGATACTTTTGCATCAGAACCGTACCGTCGTATTTGCAGAATGGTGAGTCTTTCGGTTTATGGTTTACGGTTTACGTAAAACCTAATACCTAAAGCCTAAAACTTACTTCTTCTCAGGCTCAGAAAACTCCCCCAGCTCACGTAAAACCGCCGTTGCATAACTACCCGGCGGTAGTGAAAATTTCAGCTGCAGCTGATCCTCCTCAAGCCAGTCCCAGCACAAATCTTCTACCGATACCCGCATTGCCCGACGAGCCAGGTCCATTCGCGCTTTTTCCAGGCCTGTAGTCCAGCCATGCCAATCACTAAGAACTTCGTCCTCTATTTCACCCGCTTCTGCGTTTACCATAGCATCGCCCCTGCCCCAGAGCGGTGCGGTCGGGTGAATATCAAATGTGTTAATCCTGTGTTGTATTTCTTCATCAACCGTCTCAACGTGAAAGCAGGAGCGTGACCCGTTCAGCATCATGCTATCGCCTGCTATTGCAAGGTTCCAGTTCTGCCTGCGAATTCTCTCTGCGAGGATAAGATTGAATAACCATGAACGTCCAGCTGAGTAATAGATGTTTCTTTTGAAGCGATCTTTTACACGTTTACCGCTAACTAGCATCTGATCTGCAAACACCAGGTTATTTGCATTGTGACCAAAACGTTGTGTAGCGAAGTAATTCGGCACACCCTGGTTCTTTATCAGTTGCAAACGCAGCTCTGCATCTACACAGCTACCTGATAGTCCTCGAATTCTTAAACAAAAATTATTTCGGCTAAGGGCTCCGCGTTTTAACTTTTTCAGATGTCTGCTGACAGAAAGGAATTCAATACCCGGGTCATCAACTAGCTTCCAGTCAGGATCCTCTTTGCCGGGAAGATGCACACTGAAAAACTGCGTAGTCTTCGCATTTCTATCTTTCAGCCCTGCGTAACTAACTGATTTTCTTGTTACGCCT